>DZBC01000040.1:9696-11729 GCA_022729835.1 Sulfuricurvum sp.
GCCGGCAGCGCGCGCCGTTGTTGCGTTGCTTGGGCGGCTTGATGATGAAGATGTGGTTCGCGTCGTACGTAAAATCAACAAATTGGGGAGCCAATCGTGAGCAGCCTAACCGAACAAGAGAGACTAGGACTCGATGAAGTCTTTTTATCTATTTCTAATCATCATCGAATCGGCTTCATCGAACGGGTGAAGCACTCAGCCGGATATGCCGCCTTCCAATGGCGATCTTTCCGTAATCATCATGTTTTTTTCAGAAGAACCCCTCCGAAACTCCCCCTGTTGCGCTTTTTACAAATAAAAACCCACAAAAAGAAGAAATCTTTAAGCTAAGTGAGTATAAAGTATGCCCACATGAATCGTTTGTGCCCAAAAATAGGGATTTCAAAGGCCAGACGCTCTCATCAACACACTTTCTCGCAAGGGCATTTGAATGAATAAATCACAATTCGTTGAGTTGGTTCAGAAAAACGGCGGCTATAAAACCAAAGTCGAAGCAGAAGCGGCTATCAAAGCGTTCACCGAAGCGGTCACGGAAGCACTTGTAGCCAAAGAAGAGGTCTCACTGGTTGGTTTTGGGAACTTTGTCTCAACACTTCAAAAAGGCAAAAACGGTACGGTTCCAGGTACGGATAAATCTTACACCACTGAAGATAAACTGGTTCCAAAATTCAAAGCGGGCAAAGGCCTCAAAGACCGCGTTGCTTCGGGCAATTAGGTCTCATTTTCTGCCGCATTTCTGCGGCACCTCCTGTTTTTTTTCGCTATAATCGACCGCAACATTCCTGTTAAGGTCAACCTATGGGTCTTTTCTCTTTCCTGACAGCCGACAACCACACAAAACCCCCGTTAGGGTTTGAGGCCACTCAACAACTTGAAGCTATCGCCAGAGCAAGTGATGCTTTGTTACTCCGCTCGACTTCAATCTATTTGCGTCAGGAAGCACACACGGTCGAAGCCCTTATTTTTGATCCCGATCACGGCATCTATCTTTTAGACTATTGCGATTGGCGCTACGAAGAGCTCAAGGGGGCCACAGTCGAACACCCCAATCCCGATGACAAACGAGCGCGCGACGTCAACCTCGATACCCTACATGAATTCATCCGGGGCAAATTCAATGAAATCCTCCATACCGATCCTTGTGATATCAAAAACTTCCTTCTCCTAGAGCATCTCAGTGCCGAAGAGTTCGATCAGCTTGATATGAGTTTCCACAAGTTTCTACCCAAAGATCGCCTCATCTTCGCCCAAGAGTCTGCAGAAGAGAGTCTGGCCAAACTACACGCCGCCATCCCCAAGCGTGACCACACGCTTAACATTCCTAACGTCCTCGGAGCACTCTTTTTTCACCTGCAGATCTCTTCAGACAATCTGCATACCGAACGAGCGTTGTTAAGCCTTGAACAGCGGCACTTTATAGAAAGTGAGCTGCCTCCACTCTCCACCCTTTGTGGCCCTTACGGAAGTGGCAAAAGTTCTCTTATTCTGCTTAAGGCCATATTGATACTGCTGCAAAAAAAAGCGCGAAGCATCCTGATTGTCGCCGCCACACAAGTCGCCTGTGACCTACTCAAAAAACAGATGCTCGAAATCGTCGAATACGCCATCATCGACATTGAACTCACCTCCATCCGAATTCTCACACCCGAACAGTTGATCGCCCAACACTATCAAAAACTCTACAAAAAAGAGTCGTTTAGTTTTGCAAAAATCACACCAAAAATGCTCTCTCATCACTATGATGCGGCGGACATCATCTTCTGTGACGACAGCCACTTGCTTGACAATAGCTTCGTCTCATATCTATATCATCTGCAGCGTAAGCATACACTTTGTCTGGTACGACGAGACATTTCTGGCAATCCGACCGATTACCCACTCACAAGCTCGTTTCGTACCCCTCAAGCCATGATTGATCTCTGCATCAACAGTGACGACACACCGATTGAAGGTGTCAAAAGAGCCCGTGGCAATCCTTATATGCTGATGATTCTCGAGCTACAAAAACTGCTGCAGCAATACACGCCCACCCA
>DZBC01000041.1 GCA_022729835.1 Sulfuricurvum sp.
ATGTTCGATCCCGCCGATGTAGTGATCGACGTTCATCCAGTAGGAGAGCTCTTCGGGGGTAAAAGCCACATCGCCGCGCGTAGAGCAGTAGCGCAGAAAGTACCACGACGACTGCACGAAAGTATCCATCGTATCGGTCTCGCGCTGCGCTGCGCTAGAGCATTTGGGACAGAAACAGAGCTTCCATGTGGGATGATGATCGAGCGGATTGCCCTCGCCGGTAATGGCCACATCTTCAGGCAGCGCTACGGGCAGATTTTCTTTGCGCTCGGGGACAATGCCGCAGGTGGGGCAATGGATAAAGGGCATCGGTGCGCCCCAATAACGCTGGCGCGAAAGCCCCCAGTCTTTGAGGCGGTAGTTCACCACCCGCTTGCCCAGAGCCTCGGACTCAAAGTGCGCAATCACCGCCTCTTTGGCCTCGTCACTGCGAAGGCCGCTAAACGCGCCCGAATCAAAGAGCACACCCACTTCGGTAAAGGCCGCATGGCTAGGTGCCTCTCCCTCTTGCGGCGCAATCACCTGCACGACATTCAGGCCGTACTGTGCGGCAAAATCAAAATCTCGATCATCATGCGCCGGAACCGCCATCACCGCGCCGCTGCCATAACCCATCAGCACAAAATTGGCGACCCATACAGGGATGCTTTGACGCGTCAGTGGATGCGTTACATGTAAGCCCAATGCCACGCCTTGCTTCTGCTTTTGACGATCGATTGCGCCTGTATTTTTCATGGCCGTAATCGCCATGATCGTCGCCTCATCGAGCAAGCCTTGATCGATCATGCGGCTGACAATCTCATGCTCAGGTGCAAGCGCCGCGTAGGTAACGCCGTAGATAGTATCGGGACGAGTGGTGAAGACTTCAAAGCCCTCAAAAGCGCCGCCCAACTTTTGGCGCGACGCCTCATCCAAGTGCAGGGTAAAAGCCAGACCGCTGGAGCGTCCGATCCAGTTCTCTTGCATGGTGAGCACCTGTTTGGGCCAAAGTCCCTCAAGAGAGCGCAGATCCTCAAGTAGCTCTTGGGCATAGTCGCTGATGCGCAGATAATACTGGTGCATCTCACGCTGTACCACTTCGGTATCACAGCGCCAGCATCGCCCCTCGATCACCTGCTCATTGGCCAAGACCGTCTGATCGTGCGGGCACCAATTGAGCGAACCTTTTTTTCGGTAAAGCAGCCCACGCTCAAACATATCGATGATAAAACCCTGCTCAAACTTCGTATAGAGCGGATCGGAGGTCGCAAACTCCCGCTCGCTTGAGAATGACAAGCCCAAAGAGGCCAGCTCTTTGCGCATATAGTCGATGTTTTCATAGGTCCACTTTTTGGGGTGTACACCATGCTTGATCGCCGCATTCTCCGCCGGCATCCCAAAGCTGTCCCAGCCGATGGGGTGCAGCACATTAAAGCCCTGCTGACGGTAGTAGCGGGCAAAGGCGTCGCCGATGGTGTAGTTGCGCACATGCCCCATGTGGATGCGTCCGCTGGGGTAGGGAAACATGCTAAGGATGTATTTCTTAGGCTTTGAAGTGTCGTGTGATGGCTCAAAACTGCGCGTTTCGCTCCACCTAGTCTGCCATTTTCGTTCGATTGTTGAGGGTGTGTATTCCAAGAAGTTGCTCCGCTTAGGGCCGACTCTGGCCCTTACATGTAAGAATTAAAAGATTAGTACTCTTCGCGTACGCGTGCGCTTTCGATAAAAACCACCACGATTGAGAAGACGTTGGCGATCAGTGCGCCGATGGCCAAAGCGATGGCCCACTGCATACTGCCGGCTACTTCCAGATAGATAAATGCCGGAATCAGATGCAAATCGGCCACCAAAGAGCTGGCAAACAGTTCCGCCGAGAGCAGGTTGCGTACACCGATTTTGAGGATCGTCGAGACCAGATTGAGGCTGGCCGCCACAAACAGAGCAATCGCGCTGTGTTCATACAAAAACCCGGCTGTCGAGGTCAGCGACATCAACGTGAAGAAGACATAAATGACTTTTCCCCAATCCATCGTATATCCTTATTAGTGAAGTAAGAGGCTTAAAGCGTCCCCTGCTCGAACTGCGCACGCATACGCTCACGCTCCGCTGCTTGTTTCGCTTTTTCGGCGATACGGGCGCGGTACGCTTTGACATCAAATCCCAGATAGAGCAAAATCGGTGAAGCCACAAAGATGGAGCTGTATGTTCCTACAACAATCCCCACCAACAGCGTAAATGCAAACGCATTGATGATCTCACCGCCAAAGAGGTAGAGCATAACAACCACCAACAGTGTTGTCATTGATGTGAGGGTTGTGCGCGAAAGGGTTCTTGTCACAGAGTCATTGATCGTTTCGCTCAACACTGCCGTCTTAAGCTGCGTCACCCCTTCACGGATGCGGTCAAACACGATGATCGTATCATTGAGCGAGTAACCCAAAATGGTCAACAGTGCCGCCAAAACATCAAGATTCACAGGAATTTGAAACAGCGCCAAAGCCCCGACGGAAATCGTCAAATCGTGAACCAAAGCCAAGACGGAAGCGACGCTAAAGCGCCACTCAAAGCGAAACGTCACATAAATCAAAATACCCAAAATAGCCAATAGTAGTGCCATTAGCCCTTTTTCGCGAAGTTCGCCGCCCACCTTGGGACCGACCATATCAACACGACGGATTTCAAAGGCACCGCTCCCTTGAAGAACCTTGGCCGCTTCATCACCAATGTCGCTCTCAATACTGCCTGAACTGCCGCCCAAACGGATAATCACCTCTTCGCTCGATCCAAATTCCGTCACCGAAGCGTCGGCAAACAAGGGATGCACAGCAAGTTGCTGTCGAATTTGAGCAATCGGTGCTACGGTCTCGTACTTCACCTGCACAATAGTGCCGCCTGAAAAATCAACGCCGTAATTAAGCCCTCTGGTGACGATCAATACGACGGAGAGCACAACCACAAGCAGCGAAATCGCCGCTGCAAGCTTGGACCTGCCCATAAAGTCGATCATGCCGCTTTGTTTGAACAACTCCATTTACGCTCCTTTGCTCACGCCAAACCAAAAGCCGACGTTTTTACGCTGTTGAATCTTCGATTCGATCATCTCATAAATCCCATGCGTTCCCAAAATCGCCGTCAGCATGGAGGCCAAAATGCCGATGCTGATCGTAATGGCAAAACCTTTAACCGCGCCGCTACCGTACACATAAAGCACCACTGCCGCAATCAAGGTTGTGATGTTAGCGTCTAAAATGGCGCGCATAGCATTGGCATACCCCTCTTCAATCGCTTTGTGGATCGTAGAGCCTTCGCGTAGCAACTCACGAATCCGCTCTGTGATGATGACGTTGGCATCCACCGCCATGCCGACGGTAAGCACGATTCCCGCCATTCCCGGCAGAGTAAGCGTCGCCCCAAAAAGCGCCATCACTGCCAGAATCAAAAAGAGGTTCACCACCAGCGCAATATTGGCAATCACTCCGGCGGCGCGGTAGTAGACGATCATAAAGCCCATAACCAACACAAACCCGCCCACAAGAGCAACCAAGCTGGCCTGAATGCTATCGGCTCCAAGGCTCGGTCCCACCGAACGCTTCTCCAGCATTTCGATGGGTGCGAGCAGTGCTCCAGAGCGCAAAGCAATCGCCAGATCGTTGGCGCTGGCAACCGTATAGCGTCCGCTAATCTGCCCCGCTCCACCGCCGATGCGCTCGTTGATGACTGGATCGCTCATCACTTTGCCATCAAGCACCACGGCCAGACGTTTGCCGACATTCCTGCCGGTAAAGTCTCCAAAAATCTGCGCTCCTTCAGAGTTGAGCGAGAAGTTGATGATGGGCTCGTTGTTTTGATTGAACCCGACAGAAGCGTCGGTGAGCATGGCACCATCAAGAATCGGAATCTCGCGCACCAGATGTTTCACCCCTTCGCGTTCGGCATCATCCAAAATCAGATCGCCAAACTGCGCCGCCTCGGCAGGGCTCATCTGATACACGCGCATAGCGCGCTCCTCATCTACCGCCATCAGCTCCAGCTTGGCTGCTCGTGAAATGAGCTCGCGTGCACGCTGTTCATCAGCGGCACTTTTGATCCCAGGAAGCTCCACTAGAATCTTCTCTTCGCCCTGTCTAGCGACAGTCGGCTCAGCCAAACCGAACTGATCAAGGCGGTTACGAATCGTCTCGATGGCCTGTTCGATGGCTTTATTTTTGAGCGCGGCCACCGCCTCTTCACCAAAGCCAAGGGCATAGACCTCACCCTCTTTGCGTAGTGTGAGACCCTCGATTTTGCCAAGCATCTCATCCATCGCTTTGGCATCGTCACTATCCAGCAGGCTAAAACGTACCTGCTCCTCAGACGCCGCGAGATCTTCAATCAAGATATCGTTACGGTCGCTGAAGTGCTTGATGCTCGCGGCAACGGATTTGAGACGGGATTTGAGGGCTTCTTCGGTTTTGACACCCAGCAACATATGTAAACCGCCTTGCAGGTCAAGGCCCAAAGTGATCTTTGCACCTTTGTCGAGCTGCAACAGTGAAGGCGCGGAAAAGGCCACACCAAAGAGGATGGCTAGGGCAAAAATGATAAGACGGAAATTAAGCTTCATCCTCGAACTTTCGGGCAACAGATTGTTTGTCAAGTTTCGCGGTCATCTCGTCACTGATTTTGACTAGGAAAAAGGCGGTTTCGACCTTTTTGATCTCTACGATCAAGCCGCCGCTGGTGACGATTTTGTCCCCTTTTTGCAAATTGGTGATCATCTCTTGATGACGCTTGGCCTGCTGCTGCTGTGGGCGAATAATGATGAAGTACATGATCGCAATCAAGAAGACAAAGGGGAGAAGCTGAGCTAAAAGTTCCATACGTGGATTTCCTTGGGTGAAAAGTGACGGGATTATACTTGAATGTGCCTGAACAAAGCTATAATGCGCGCCATGTCACGGCTGATTCACACTCCTCTCTTCAGACAGATACTCTTGGGCCTCTTGCTCGCAATCGCTTACTCTTTTTTTCTCTACAGCGCCCATTACGGCTTTACATGTAAGCTCTGTAACACACTCATCGCCCCAGCGGCCTTTGCTTTGCTGCTCTTGTTACCGCGCACTGCGCTACTCTTAGGCGGTTTTCTGATCGGGCTTTTGTGGTTTTATTGGATCGGCTATAGCTTCGAGTACTACCATGTCGGCTATATGATTCCCATCGTCTCTTTTGGCTTTGGTATCGTTTATATGATCTATTTCGCGCTACTCTCACTGACTTCCGATCCGCGTCTTCGGGTGCTGATACTGCTCGCGCTGAGCCTTGTCGCTCCGTTTAATTTCAACTGGATGGTGCCCGAACTGCTGCTGGTTGAGAGCTATTTCGGTGTTGAGAAGTGGCAATTTGCCCTGATTCTCTCTGCCATCGCCTTCTTCTTTACATGTAAGCATGTCGCTCGCAACGGTGCGTGGGTGCTACTCCTACTGGCGCTTGACTGGCAGACCCACCACTACACCCTGCCGCCGCTTCAGATCAAGCTCGTCGCCACCGATCTGCCCCAAGAACTCAAATGGCAAAGTTATATGGAACCCCAGATCAACCGCAATAACTTCAAAGCCATTGACGACGCTATCGCACACAACTACGACGCCGTGGTGCTACCCGAATCGGCCTTTGCCCTCTTTTTGAACCAGCGCCCCGATCTAATGGATCAGCTCAAAGAGCGCTCCTACGCCATCACCATCATCACCGGATCGCTACAGTATGAAGAGGGTGCCAACTACAACGTCACCTACCTCTTCGATCAAGGAGAGATGCAGGTTTACAAAAAGATGGTGCTCGTCCCCTTTGGCGAGTACATTCCGCTACCCTCATTTTTACGCGATTACGTCAACCGCACCTTTTTTGACGGCGCTTCAGACTATCTACACGCCCAAGCACCCAGCGATTTTGCAATCAAAGGGATCTGGTTTCGCAATGCCGTCTGCTACGAAGCGACCCATGAAGATCTCTACGTCGGCCACCCGCCCTACATGATCGCCATCAGCAACAACGCATGGTTTATGCCCTCCATTGAGCCAACCCTACAGCGACTTTTAATGCGCTACTACGCCAGACGCCACGCCACGGTGATCTTCCACTCAGCCAACGCAGCCGGTACGGGCATCGTCACCCCCTAAACACGGGCAACATGACTGTTTCAATCGGATTTCATCTGCTTCAAAGCGATTTGGGCTATCATAGCCGCACTCTTTGTTTAAAGGCCACAGCATGAAGATCGCGCACAACATCACTGAACTCATCGGCAACACCCCTCTAGTCCGGCTCAACGCCCCCTCGGCCCAATGCGGCGCGACCATTTTGGGAAAATGCGAATTTATGAACCCTACGAGCTCCGTCAAAGACCGTATCGGCTTCAATATGATCAGCACCGCCTTGCAAGAAGGGCGCATCAAGGAAGACGGCGTCATCATCGAGCCTACCAGCGGCAACACCGGTATCGCGCTGGCTTCGATCTGTGCGGCGCTCAAGCTTAAGCTGATCCTCACCATGCCCGAATCCATGAGCGTAGAGCGACGCAATCTACTCAAAGCCCTCGGCGCAGAGCTGGTACTCACGCCCGCCTCTGAGGGGATGCGCGGCGCGATTGATCGAGCAATGGCACTACAGCGTGAACTACCGGGTGCACTGATCTTGCAACAATTTGAAAACCCAGCCAACCCACAGATTCACCGCGAAACGACGGCACCTGAAATCCTGCGCGACACCGAAGGAGCACTCGACATCTTCGTCGCTGCCGTAGGCACCGGCGGCACACTGACAGGAACTTCTGAGATTTTACGAGAAGCGCTGCCACAAATTCATATCGTCGCAGTCGAGCCTCAAGACTCTAGCGTCCTCTCAGGCGGCAACCCCGGAGCGCACAAAATCCAAGGCATCGGTGCGGGCTTCATCCCAAAAGTGCTCAACACATCCATCTACCACGAAGTCGTCACTGTGAGCAACGAAGATGCCATCGCAACGGCAAAGATGCTCGCACGCGAAGAGGGGCTACTGGTGGGCATCTCCGCAGGAGCCAACGTCTATGCCGCCATGCAGGTCGCTTCAAGGCCTGAGCATCAAGGCAAAACCCTAGTCACCATCCTCTGCGACACTGGAGAGCGCTACATCTCAACCGCCCTTTTTAGCGACCTCTAATATGCGCTTTCTCGAAACGCTACGCGCCTTCGAGGGGCAAATTGAGCATCTACCCTACCATCAAGCACGACTTGAGCGCACCCTTGCGTGCATCGGCGCAACCCCGGTACACGACCTCTCATCCCTACTCAATCCACCACCTCACGGCTTGTGGCGCTGTCGCGTCCTTTACGACGGCGATAGCGCCAAAGTCACCTACCACCCCTACACGCCCCAGCCGCCGCGCACCCTGCGTCTGGTTACAGACGAGATCATAGACTACAGTTTCAAATACGCCGATCGCGCGGCGCTAGAAATGCTTGACGCCCAAAGAGGCGATTGCGATTCAGTCTTGATCGTCCAAAACGGCTACATCACCGACACCCCAATCGCAAATGCGGCCTTTTTGCGTGAGGGACACTGGTACACCCCAGACACCCCTTTGTTGCGCGGTACTACCCGAGAGCGACTCATCGACGAAGCGTTCTTACATGTAAGCCCTATCGCCGTCGATGATCTTGGCTCTTTTGAAGGCTTCGCCCTGCTCAACGTCATGCTGGGCTTTCACGTGCTGCAAGATGGTATAATGGCGATAAAAAGCTAAAGGTATTCGTATGTTGATCGACGTCGTGAACAACGCAGGGTACGGCAATCTGATGCGCAAGCACATTCAAGATCTCTTGATTTACCTCTTCGAAAATGAGCAAAATTTTGGGATTTTATGCAAGATCGACTATCTTCACTTCGAGCCTGAACTGCCCAAACATATCAGCAGTGAATTTCGTCCCATGACCCTCTTCTTTTTGGCTGGCTACACGTTTGAGAGTGCCCGCATCGAACACGACGAACTGCTCTTTGAAGCAGGATTTGGGCCTGAAAATATCGGTAGCTTCGTGACCGTACCGCTACTTTCGATCATGCAGATCATCATTGATGAAACCCCGATCTTCATCAACCTCGCTCAGCCTAGATTGATCCGCTCAAGCATGCCGCTCAAAGAGAGCGAAGAGGGGATCAAAAACTCCATGCAGGCGCTACTTTCCAACCCCGAAAATCAGAAATTTTTCAAAAAAAAGTAGCTACCAAAGCCAACAAGCGGCTTTATATGCGGATGGTGGAGAGAAAGTTCACGACATTATCGATGAAGGCGTCGTGTTTACGCTCTTTGGAGTAAGCAATATAGAGTTTGCGCGCCAAACGGTAATTTTTGATGCGGGCTTCAAACATGCGCCCATCTTCAACCTCATCGCTGATCACGTGGCGCGAAATCACCGAGACCACAGGGCGACCTGTTTTGGGTGAGCGCATGATCGACTCCTTGATCGCCGTTGGAGAGGCAACGACACCGATAATATTAAAGCTCGAACAATCAACACCCAGATCCTCAAACACTTCAGCCGTCAATTTGCGGGTATGCGAGCTCTCGTCACGGCAAATCCAGTCGAATTCATAAAAATCCTCAACCCGAAGTTGCTTGGGTAATACCTGATTGGAGAAGATTACGAGCTCATCTTCCACCCACTCGCGGTAGATGAAGCCCTCACGAAAAACTGGAGATTCGATCAAGGCGATATCAATCTTTTTCTCTTCGAGCTCGTCAATCACATTGACCGACACGTCCATCCGCACATAAACTTCATTGTTAATCGTCTCTTTGATTTTAGACAGATACTTGGGAAGAATATAGTTGCCAATCGCGTAAGAGGCTCCGATCACAAAGGTGAACTCTTTGTTGATGATTTTGAGCAGCTCTTTTTCACTGCTGATAATCGCCTTGTCGAGACGCATCGCGATACGGTGAAGGTCTTCACCCTCTTTGGTGAGTTTGATACCGTTTTTTTTGCGTTCGACGATTCGCGTATCGAGGTAGTCTTCGATAAACTTAATTTGCTGCGTCACCGCAGGCTGCGAAATGCCAAGCTTTGCGGAAGCCTTGGAGAAACTCTTCTCCTTGACGACCGTCAAAAACGTTTGCAGTTTGGCAAAATCTCTGAGCATGTTTGGATTCCATAAGTAAAATTAATAGAGAAATTATAACCGATCATTATATTTATTTCAAGTGGTCATTATTAAAGTTAACCCAAAATGTGGTGTCGGCTGTTTCATTTTTGCCACATTTTGAAAACGACCGTCTGCAATGTGCTATAATAGACTCAATCTACAACGCGGTGAAGCATGCAAAATATACTCGAATCTCTTAATCCGCAGCAACGAGAAGCGGTAGAGCAGGTAGATGGGCCCATCCTCATCCTTGCTGGTGCCGGAAGCGGCAAAACTACCACCGTCACCTCTCGTCTGGCCTACTTGATTGATGAAGTGGGAATTCCACCCTCTCAGACTTTGACACTTACCTTTACCAATAAGGCTGCTAAAGAGATGCGTGAACGGGCTTTGGGAATGATTCAACACGCCAGTTATCCACCGCTACTGTGTACTTTTCACAAATTTGGCCTGCTCTTTTTGAAGTTTCACATCCATCTGCTCGGACGCCAAAATAACTTTGTCGTTATCGACAGTGATGACAAAAAGCGCATCGTGAAAAAGATCAACGCCGATCTGCCTACCGCCCTTATTGCCAGCGAAATTTCTCGCTACAAAAACTCACTTATGAGCCCCCAAGAGGCCTATGCACAGGCAGAACACAAAAATTACATACAAATTGCAAAGATCTACGAAGAGTACCAAGCTTACCTTATTGAAAATAATCTCGTCGATTTTGATGATCTGCTCTCGCTGACCTATACTCTTCTTGATACCCATCCTGATCTGGCCGAACAGACCAGCAACAAATACCGCTACATCATGATCGACGAGTATCAAGATACCAACGAACTGCAACTGCGCCTACTACAAAAGCTCTGCCACACCCATAACAACCTCTGCGTCGTCGGCGACGATGACCAGAGCATCTACGGCTGGAGGGGGGCGCATATCCGCAATATTTTGGAGTTCGATCAAGATTTTCCCGGCGTGCGTATGGTCAAGTTAGAGCATAACTACCGCTCCACCGAAGAGATTCTTAAAGTTGCCAATGCTCTGATAGAACACAACCGAGGTCGTCACGGAAAAACCCTCATTGCCACCAAAGGTTCAGGCAAAGAGGTGATGACACTTAGCAGTGAAGATGAAAACGAAGAGGCCCGAAAAATCGCCGCGCAGATCAAAACCCTCATCACTTCAGGCATCTCTCCTAGCGATATCGCCGTACTTTACCGTATCAATGCCCTCTCACGCTCACTTGAAGAGGGGCTATCACGCGCAGGAATCGGCTATAAACTGGTCGGCGGGCTGCGCTTTTATGACCGCGCCGAAATCAAAGACCTCATCTGCTATCTACGTGTAATTACCAATGTACACGACAACTTTTCACTCAAACGTATCATCAATAAACCCAAGCGCGGTCTGGGCAAAGCAACCATCGAAAAACTCGAGCTGCTCTCCATTGAAAAGGGTCGTTCGATGTTTGAACTAATCGAAACGATGGAGCTTGAAGCGCTCGAAGAGATCGTCAAAAAGAAAAATGCCGCGACCCTCAAAAGCTTTGTTGAAGAGCTCAAAGCACTCCAGTCGCTCTCGCAAGAGCGCACCTATGATTTTATCGATGCACTCGAGGAGCGTTTTGAGCTGCGCAGCATCTACGAAGGCGTCCCTGACGCTTATGAGCGCATTAGCAATATCGACGAGTTTTATGGTCTTTTTCGAGATTTCATCATCCAAAATCCACAAGCAACCCTCGATGAATTCCTCAACGAACTCACCTTACAAAGCGAACAAGACGAAGTGGAGGGAGAGAGTATCTATATCATGAGCATCCACGCCGCTAAGGGGCTGGAATTTGGTCATCTCTTCACCATCGGCCTTGAAGAGGGTTTTTTACCCCTGATCGGGGATGGCAGCGACATCGAAGAGGAGCGCCGTCTGGGCTACGTCGCTTTTACCCGCGCCAAAGAGACACTCACCCTTTCACACGTCAACAGCCGTTACTACAAAGGCCGCCGTACCGAACTGCAAAAAAGCCGTTTCTTCAACGAAGCAGGGTTGGCAGAAGGGTCGCTGCGTATTGAAAAAAACACGGCCTACAAAAAAGGTGATCTGGTACGCCACAAAATCTTCGGCCCCGGCCGCGTCGTCGGTGTGAGCAAAGCTGGGCGCGAATTTATGCTCAGCATCAATTTTGGCGGCTCCAAACGCGATATATTAGCCTCATTTGTGGAGAAGCTCTAAAGCATCTCCTCCTCGATACGACGGGCGAGCTGTTCTGGTAGAAGCCCCAACGACGCTTCGACCGTACGGGTATTTCCATGCTTGATAAAAGCGTCCTCGTACTCAAAACTGACAACGCGCACGTCATCAATCCGCGCTTCAC
>DZBC01000042.1 GCA_022729835.1 Sulfuricurvum sp.
GCTGTATCGGATTGCGCGGCTCAAAAAACATTTCGTGGTCTGTTACCACAACGATTATACGGTGGAACTGACCAAGCAATTACGCCAGAGCCATATTCCTTTCGTGGTGGTTGATCCAAGGCCCGATCTGGGTGAGTTGGCTGAAAAGCACAAGTATCCCTATTTTTTGCAAGAAGAGCCGCATACCGAGCGGGCGATGCTCAAGTCGCATATTAGCTCTGCCAAGGGGCTCATTACGCTCTCGAGTTCCATCGCAGACAACATCGCTCTGATTGCTTCGACGAGGCTTTTTGAGAAGGAGCTCAGGGTACCACAGCCCTACTATGTCATCAGCTCCGCTGATAGTGATAGTGATGTAGAGAAGCTCAAAAAACTGGGTGCCGATATGGTGGTCTCTCCGACCAAACTCACCGCGCAGCGCATCGGGGTGATGGCAGCCCGTCCTGATATGGAGAATTTACTTGAGGAGTTTCTCTACCGCAGTGATACGCCACTTGATATGGAAGAGGTTTTTGTGCCCAAAACAAGCTGGCTGGTGCTTAAAAAACTCAAAGAGACCCATCTACGCCAGATTGCCAATGTTTCTGTAGTCGGCATGACGCAGCAAAGCGGAAAGTTTACGGCCATGCCCAAAGGCGACATGCTTATTACAAGCGAGTCAAAGCTGCTGATGATCGGCACCCAAAAGGGGATTGCTACCGTCAAAGAGTTGATCAAACTACGACAAAAACCCAAGGAGCTCAGATTTGTGTAACGTGACAGCAATAGAGGGCGGCGTCTGTGCTGCTACAGGATTTTATGCGGATGGCCGTAGTGCGGGACTCAAAAAAGAGGGCGCAAAAGATGTGGCGTTCATTTACAGCGACACCTTATGTGAAGTCGCTTCAGTCTTTACGACCAACAAGATGGCGGCAGCGCCTGTACGCCATGCCAAGGGGGTGACGCAGAGCAACTTCATCCTCATTAACGCCAAAAACGCCAATGCAATGACAGGGGAGCATGGCATTCGTGATATCGAAGCGGTACTGGAGCAGATGAAGGCGAAGTTTCCCGCTTTGCACAACCCGCTGATGAGCTCCACGGGGGTCATCGGTGTGCGCTTGCCTCAGGTGAAGATTCTCTCTGTGGCGCTGGAGTTTGATCTTACATGTAAAGACGATAAAGCGGCTTCTGAGGCGATTATGACCACCGATCGTTTTAGCAAAAGCTGCGCCTTTGAGGTTACATGTAACGATGGCCACAGCTTTCGCATCGGGGCGATGGCCAAAGGTGCTGGGATGATCAATCCGGCGATGGCGACGATGCTCTGTTTTATCACCACCGATGCCGCCATCGCAAGTGCGCAGATGCAGCCGATTTTGGAGCGTGTCAACCGCACCACCTTCAACGCCGCGAGTGTCGATGGCGATACCTCTACGAATGACACTGTTTTGCTCTTTGCCAACGGCCAAAGCGGTGCGCTCGATCTTGAGGCGTTTGAAGCGGCACTGAAACAGATCATGGAATTTTTGGCCAAAGAGATGGTGCGTGACGGTGAGGGGGCGACGAAGCTCGTGACTTACCATATTCGCGGCGCTGCCAGTGACGCTGAGGCGGAGCAGGCAGCTAAGGTGCTTTCCAATTCGTTGCTGGTCAAAACGGCGCTCTACGGGGAAGATCCCAACTGGGGGCGCATTGCCGCTTCCATTGGGGCGAGCGGTGTTACATGTAACGAAGCGTCGCTTAGTATCGCTTATGACGATGTGATGCTTTTTGAGAAAGGGCGCAACCTCTTTGATGCAGAGGTAGAAAAACGTGCAGCGGCGGTGATGAAAAAGAGCGCTTTTGATATCTACTGCGATCTGGGCGTGGGAGATGGCTACTTTCGTGCTTTTGGGTGCGATCTGGGCTATGAGTATGTCAAGATTAATGCCGACTACCGCACCTGAGCCGCTTAAGGCTCCTTGGCTATACTTCCGTAACTATTTTGAGACCAATGATTGAGGAAGCTTGATGCGCGGATATAAAGTATTTGCCGGTAGTTCCAGTGTTGATTTTGCCAAAGAGGTGTGTAGAAGTCTCGATGTGCCCCTCTCCAAAGCGGAAGTCAAACGCTTCAGCGACGGCGAGATCAGTGTGCAGATCTCTGAGAGTGTGCGCGGTCGCGATGTGTTCATTATTCAGTCCACGGGAGCACCTTCCAACGATAACCTGATGGAGCTGCTTATCATGACTGACGCCCTGCGCCGCTCAAGCGCCAGTTCGATTACGGCGGTCGTGCCCTATTTCGGCTACGCCAGACAAGACCGAAAAGCGGCTCCCCGCGTGCCGATTACTGCGCGGCTTGTGGCCGATATGTACGAAACGGCGGGCATCAATCGCCTTATCACGATGGATTTGCACGCGGGGCAGATTCAGGGCTTCTTCGATATTCCCGTCGATAACCTCTACGGTGCGATCACTTTTCAGGAGTACATCCGCCAAAAGCGTCTGCCAAATCCCGTTATCGCCTCACCCGATATCGGTGGGGTGGCCCGGGCGCGCTATTTTGCGAGCAATTTGGGGTTGGATATGGTCATTGTCGATAAGCGCCGTGAAAAGGCGAATGAGTCAGAGGTGATGAACATTATCGGTGATGTCAGCGGCAAAGATATCATTATGATCGACGATATGGTTGATACAGCAGGAACGATGGTTAAAGCGGCGGCAGCGCTCAAAGAAAAAGGCGCCACTTCGGTGATGGCCTGCGCGACGCACGCAGTGCTCAGCGGCAAAGCGTACGAGAATCTCTCCAAAGGCTTTTTGGATGAACTTATCGTCACCAACACCCTCGCCAGCAAGCCCTATGAGTGTCTCAAAGTGCTTACCGTAGCGCCTCTCTTTGCTGAAGTCATCCGACGCGTTTATCACAACGAAAGTGTGAACAGTCTTTTCGTATGAAAAATATCCGTAACTTCTCTATTATTGCCCATATAGACCACGGTAAAAGCACCCTCGCCGATCGCATCATCCAAGAGTGCGGCGCGGTGAGCGAGCGTGAAATGACTTCGCAGATGATGGACACTATGGACATCGAAAAAGAGCGCGGCATCACCATTAAAGCGCAAAGCGTACGGCTCGATTATGTCAAAGACGGTGAGCACTATATTCTCAACCTGATCGACACCCCGGGACACGTCGATTTTAGCTACGAAGTGAGCAAATCGCTGGCATCCAGCGACGGCGCATTGTTGATCGTAGACGCCGCGCAAGGGGTCGAGGCGCAGACCATCGCCAATGTCTATCTGGCGATGGAGAATAATCTTGAGCTGATTCCGGTGATCAATAAAATCGATCTGCCCGCCGCCGAGCCCGAGCGGGTTGCTGAAGAGATTGAGCGCACCATCGGTATTGATGCCACGGATGCGTTGCTGGTCTCTGCGAAGGCAGGCATCGGTATTCGCGCGCTACTTGATGCCATAGTAGAGCGGATTCCGCCTCCCAAGGGCAATCCTGATGCTACTACCAAAGCCATCATTTACGACTCATG
This sequence comes from Sulfuricurvum sp., assembly GCA_022729835.1. Lineage (GTDB taxonomy): Bacteria > Campylobacterota > Campylobacteria > Campylobacterales > Sulfurimonadaceae > JAFGUB01. The sequence goes on from DZBC01000042.1 coordinate 3,509, forward strand.
GTTTGATGCGTATCTGGGTGCGTTGGCGCTGGTGCGGGTCTTCGACGGTGAGATTCGCAAGGGTCAGTTGGTGCGGTTGATGAGCAACGGTGAGCAGCATCAGGTGCTGGACTTGATGTATCCTCATCCGCTGCATCGGGCCAAAACCCTTGCCATCAAGAGCGGTGAAATCGGCATTGTGGTGCTGGGACTCAAAGAGGTTTCGGTGGTCAATGTCGGTGACACCATTACGGATGCCAAAAATCCTACGGCTGAGCCGGTAGGCGACTATAAACCTGCCAAGCCCTTCGTGTTTGCCGGACTCTACCCCATCGATACCGATGAGTTTGAAGAGCTGCGCGACGCACTCGACAAACTGCGCCTGAACGACAGCAGCCTAAGCTATGAGCCTGAAACCTCTGTGGCACTGGGCTTTGGCTTTCGGGTGGGCTTTTTGGGCATGCTACATATGGAGGTCATCAAGGAGCGGCTGGAGCGGGAGTTTGATCTTGATCTGATTGCCACGGCTCCTTCGGTTGTTTACAACGTGACGCTCACCAACGGTACGATGATCGAGGTGCACAACCCTTCCGAATTACCGGAGGTGCAGAATATTGACCATATTGATGAGCCTTACATCCATGCTACGGTTATTACGCCAAGCGAATACTTAGGCAATATCATCACGCTTTTGATGAACAAGCGCGGTGTCCAAGAGAAGATGGACTATATCAACGAAGAGCGCGTGATGCTGCAATATGCCATGCCGATGAATGAGATTGTGGTCGATTTTTATGACTCGCTTAAGTCAATCTCGCGCGGTTATGCCAGTTTTGACTATGAGCCTATCGGGTTTCGCGAGGGTGATTTGGTGAAGCTGGATGTGCGGGTGGCCGGCGATATTGTTGATGCGCTGAGCATCATTGTGCCGCGCATTTCGTCTGAATCACGCGGGCGTGGCTTGGTCAAACACATGAAAGAGATTGTTCCGCGACAGCTCTTTGAAGTGGCCATTCAGGCATCGGTGGGGAACAAGATTATCGCCCGCGAAACCATCAAATCGATGGGTAAAAACGTCACTGCCAAATGTTACGGCGGTGATATCAGCCGAAAACGCAAGCTTCTGGACAAACAAAAAGAGGGTAAAAAACGGATGAAGGCCATCGGTAAGGTGCAACTGCCTCAAGAGGCGTTTATGTCTGTACTCAAGATGGACTGATGCGCTGCTTGATATGTGAAGGCGCGACGCTTTCACATATCTGCGAGCGATGCCGTCATGAAGTGCTCACACCCCAGCTCTCATTGCGCAGGCTTGAGTGCGGTATCGGCGTCTACTCCTTTTATCGTTACGACGATATTGCTCCTCTGCTGCACACCAAGCATACCGATCTGGGGTATTACCTCTTTTCGGTGTTGGCACAGCTTAGCTTTACCCCTTTTGCCGCCTCTTTTCACTTCTCGCATTGTGTCGGTGCCCTTGGCATTGATGACCAAGTGCGTAGCGGTTATGCCCACAGTGCCATCCTCTCCAAAGCCCTTACATGTAAAGCGATCCAACCCCTCTACGGCAAACTTTTGGCCAGCAAACCCCACCACTATGCCGGCAAGAGTTTGGCTTATCGTAAGGCTCATCCGAGAGGCTTTACATGTAGGCCGTTTGACGTGATAGAGGTGATTGTGGTCGATGATATCATTACGACGGGAACAACGCTAAATGAAGCGGTAGATGTGCTGCGTGATGCGGGTAAAGAAGTACTCTTTGCCATGACGCTTGCGGATGCACGGTTGTAGTGTGCATGTAGGAGGCTGGATTCATCAATCCAGCCATTTTTTATTTTTTGCAGAGTTCGACGCGCTCGCTCTTGTTGTCGCCGATCATTAAAAAGGTCGAGATACAGTCGCTGCCGGAATATTGGTAGACGAGATAGGTCTTGGCGTTAATCGTGATGAGTTTTCCATCATGGCTGAGGCCCCACTCGCCACCCGATGAGGTGGAGCCGTCAGCGCTCAGCGTGAGGGTAGTGCCGCCAACACTCCAGTTGCCATCAACCGTGATGGAGCCAGAGTCGCTGTAGTCGTAGTTGCCAAACTCAAGGTCGCTGCCATAATAGCCGCTGGTATTTTGCAGCGTGGTGTCGATAGGCTCTTCATGACAGATTTTGAGCTTTTGCGACGAAGCGCTGGAGGTGACTTCGTAGCAGTCGGTACCGCTGACACGCTTGGGACTCGAGAAAGTTTCATCGGGGTCTATGGTCAGCTTTGTGCCGTCGTTGTTGACACCCCAAAGGCTGGTGCTGCTGTACAAGTACTCTTGGCCTGTTTTGCGCGCACGTACACTTCCGTCGGTGTCGAATTGGTAGCCGTAGCGGTAGGTGTCGTAGTAGAGAATGTAGTTGTTGCTTTTACCATAGACACTCCAGTAGCCCGTGTTTATAAGGTTGTCACCGAAGTATTGATCATCACCGAAACAGCCTGCACTGTTTTGGAAGTTGCTGTAGCAGGTGTTGTTTTGATTGGGGTCATAGTTTTCATCTACGACGTCTTCAACCCCTTGCTCTGTCTCTTCGAGTGCACCGCACCCTACCAAAATGGTGAGCATCAGAAACGATAAAATTAAGTGTGTTCGCATGTGGTTCCTTTGATAAAACTTTAGCACCAAAAAGTGTCTAATGGGTGCTTTTAACGCTGTTGTTCATCGAAATGTTGGCTTTGGCGCTCGACGAGTTTGAGGATTGCCAAAAAGAAGGCTGTGATGGCAGGCCCCAAGATCATTCCCCAAAATCCAAAAGTTGTTAGGCCAGCAATAATGGCAAAGAAAATCAGCAGCTCGTTCATCTTGGCGGTGGTTTTGATGAGACGGTCGTTGATCCATTTGATAATGAGCGGTTTGATGAAGGTATCGGCAACGATAGAGATGATGATGATGCTATAAAGTGCTATGAAAATCGCACGCGAGGTGTTGTCGAGCGACAATTCATAGAGCATAAAGGGCAGCCACATCAATGCGCCGCCGATGACGGGTAGTAGCGAAGCGAAGCCGTACATGATCCCAAAAAGCAGCCCGTTGTAGCCCATAAACGAGATGGCAACGCCAAAAAGTGCCCCTTCAAACATCGCCGTGACGATGATGGAGTAAAAGACGACGCTCATCACAGAGGAGAGCTCGTGACCCAGCAGCATGGTATCTTGCTGTGGTAGGTGGATGACCTGTTTGAGAAAGTCGACGATAGCGCGACCATAGAACTGGGCAAAAAAGTAAAAAACAATAATCAAAAAAGCGGTTTTGAGAAAATTGGCGCTATAGCCGCCGATGGTAGCAGCATAGGTGACGGCTTGCGCGGCCGATTCACGAAGGCTGAGCTGTTTTAAAAACTCTTCGAGAAAATTTTTGACAAACTCCAGATTCGGTGGTAGGGCGGAGACCCACGCGAGTGCTTGTCGGTAGATTTGTTCGATTGTGGCTTGGTCGATGTTGTTGAGCCAGAGGGTAATGCTGGCCAGAAAATAGCCCAGTGGTGCGAAAAAGAGGGTGCCCAGCAGAAAGCTTGAGAGCAGCGCCGCCGCAAGAGGTGAGTGGGTAATCTGAACCAAACGGCGCACAACGTTGGCGGTGGAGATGGCCAGCAGCATCGCAATGGTGATGCTGAGCAAAAAGGGAGCGTATAAGATGTAAATACCGTAGATCGCTGCGGCGAAGAGAATGAGGACAAGGTGCCTGGGTTGCATCGGCTATTCAAAGAGCGCGGGACGTTCAGCCGGTGTGCCAAGCCCCATGACATCAAAAGTTCTTGGTGTGGCGATACGCCCGCGCGCGGTGCGTTCAAGGTAGCCGTTGGCCAGCAGATAAGGCTCGAGTACATCTTCGACCGTGCCTTCATCTTCGCTCAGTGCGGCCGCGATGGTACTAAGTCCCATGGCGCGGCCTTTGGCACCGATGAGCAGACGCAGCAATCGTATGTCCATCTCATCAAAGCCGTAGGTGTTGATGCCCAGTTCATCAAGGGCGTAGCGACACCTTACATGTACGATCTGCGTTTCATCGGCTACATCAGAAAAGTCACGCACCCGACGCAGCAGGCGAAGCGCTATTCGGGGTGTGCCCCGGCTGCGTTTGGCGATCTCCATCGCGGCTTGGCTCTCGATGGGTTTGCCCAGTTTTGACGCGGCGATGGTGACGATCTGCGAGAGCTCTTCGGGGGTGTAGAAATTCATGCGAAAATTCATACCAAAGCGATCGCGCAGGGGGTTGGAGAGCATCCCTGCACGGGTGGTGGCGCCGATAAGGGTGAAGCGGGGCAGGTCAATTTTGACGGTCTGTGCCGCAGGACCGCTGCCGATGATGATATCAAGGCGAAAATCCTCCATCGCCGAATAGAGGATCTCCTCAACGGCGCTACTGAGGCGGTGGATCTCATCGATAAAGAGGATGTCGCCCTCTTCAAGGTTGGTGAGAATTGCCGCCAAATCGCCGCTTTTTTCGATCATGGGGGCGGCGGTGACTTTAATATTGGCGGCCATCTCCTTGGCAATAATGAGTGCGAGCGTGGTTTTGCCCAGACCAGGAGGGCCGAAAAAAAGTACATGATCAAGTGCCTCTTGACGTTTCCTGCTCGCTTCGATAAAGACGCCCAGATTTTTCTTGATCTGCGGCTGACCGATATAGCCCTCCCATCCGTCGGGGCGTAAGGAGCGCTCTTGGGTCTCTTCGGCGTCGAATTTCTCGATCTCTACGAGGCGCTGCATCAGTAGGTGTGCTCCGTGCTTGGAAAGTGGTCCGATTCGACTTCGTTTTTGTAGCTTTGTACGGCCTCTTTGATCAGTGCGGCGCCATCAAGATATTTTTTGACAAATTTTGGGGTGAAGGGTTCATAGAGGCCCAGCATATCGGAGAAAACCAGCACTTGCCCGTCCACCTCAGCGCCGGCACCGATGCCGATAAGCGGGATGGTCACGCTACGTGCTACCCGCGCGGCGACGTCGGCTTTGACCCCTTCGATGACGATGGCGAAGGCTCCGGCGGCTTCGAGCGCTTTGGCGTCTTCGATCAGCGAGAGGGCGCTTGCTTCGTCCTTGCCTTTGACTTTGTAACCCCCCTCAGCGCGTACTGCCTGAGGTAGCAATCCGATATGGCCGCAGACGGCGATGCCGTTACATGTAAGGTGTCTGATGATGGCGGCGTGGGAAGTTCCGCCTTCGATTTTGACCGCATCGGCAGGTGTCTCTTGATAGACGCGAAGGCAATGGTGAAGCGCCGTTGCGGAGTCGTAGAAGGTGCCAAAGGGCATATCGCAGATGACAAAGGCTTCGGGCGCTCCGGCGCAGACGGCATTGGTGTGGTAGAGCATCTGATCGAGCGTGGCGCTTAGGGTGTCGCCCCTACCGGCAAAGCTCATATTGAGGCTGTCACCGACCAGCAGGATATCGGCAATCGGTGCAAACAGTCTGGCAAAAAGGGCGTCATACGCGGTGATCATCGTCAATTTGCGCTCGCCTTTGGCGCGTTTGATAGCGGTGATGGTCATCTTTTTGCTCATGGTTTGCCTTGGGGTTGGGTGGAGTGATTTTAACGTAAATACCGCTATAATTCAACGCAACAGGAGCGGATTAGATGGGCGTACGAAGTGATTTGGAAGCCGGGTTCGACTTTGAAATTGTCGATGAATTTCTCGATCATTACGCCATGATGGTCGATGCGATGGAGTTGCTGATCGTTGATCTGCAGAAGGCTTCGCGCTATGGGGTGAGTGTGGAGGAGCTTTTTCGCATTTTTCACAACATCAAATCCGCGACGGGTTTTCTCAAACTCGACCCGATGACGCGCCTTGCAGCCTATGTGGAAGATGCACTTGAGCAGATGCGTGTACTGCAAGGACCGGCCAATGAAGCGACGGTCACGTGGCTATTGGATGTGCATGATATGTTTCAATTATGGCAAGATGACTTTAAAATGGACAATCCGATGTCCAAAATCAATTTCCGACTTTTAAAATTACCCGATCTGGAGGCAGCTTGAAAAAATTGGTTGCATATATCACCGCAAAATACCCCGATGCCGCTTTTAGCGTCGATCTGGCACTCGCTTTGGCACAAAATGGCGTTGATGCTATTGAGCTTGGTGTCCCTTTTTCTGATCCGGTGGCGGATGGTCCCATTATCGAAAAGGCCAATTATCGCTCGCTGGAGGGGGGCTTCAAGTTGCGCGATCTGTTTGAGATTTCGGCGCAGACTTCCTTACATGTAGAGACACTATGGATGGGGTATTTCAACCCTTTTTACCATTATGGCATGGAACGCTTGCTCTGTGAAGCCAAGAGCGTAGGGGTATGCGGGCTGATCATCCCCGATCTGCCGTATGAAGAGAGTAAGCGCTATGAGACGCTTTTTGAAGAACAATCTATAGCCAATATCGCTTTTGTCGCGCCTACTGATGGTGATGCGCGGATCAAAGAGGTGGTGCAAAATGCTCAAAAATTCATCTATCTTGTCGCCTATGCGGGCATTACGGGCGCGGGCAAGGCGGAGTCGCTGGAGGCAGTCATTGCATCGATTCGAGCCTACACGCATACGCCTATTTATGTGGGTTTTGGAGTGAATGAGCAGACCGCAAAAGCCAAAGTACAAGGTGTAGATGGCGTGATTGTGGGATCGGCGTTTGTCGAAGTTTTGCTCAGTGACACGCTGAGTTGGAGTCAGAAAATCGAGCGTTGCGGTGAAATGGCGCGAAACATCAAAGCGCAGATTAACGATTTAAGCGTATAATTGCGCTCTACCTTTATGGGGCTGACCTGGCTTCGACGGGAGTAGGTCGCTTTTGGTTGCATGCCGGACTGAGCATCTCCGTTACACGGCTCACCTTGCTTAAACGCAAACAACACTAATTACCGTCCTGCTTACGCACACGCTGCGTAAGTTTAACCTAAGTTAGGACTGCTTCGCCTTCTGACGCACGATAGGAAGGACTATGAAGTATCATCTCTATGGTGCTATACCGTAAGGCCGCCTCACCTTGCGACGAACCTTGAGGCTCGTCTCGCGTAGCTTTGCCGATTGTGCGAAGCGGGATCAAACCAAACAATCTCTCTAAGCATGTAGACGCCATTAGTAGCTTGTTTTCGGACTGCGGTTCGATTCCGCACAGCTCCACCAAATCTCTCAATTGATCGTAAAAGATTTAAAATCCTCTTTTTTTCATGGGTCTTCTTTGGCTTACATGTAGTGCTTTAGCTTCACTTCAAGTGTGTCAATTTCAAAGGGTACAGCGAGGGTATTGGGTGCTTGTGATTCTGCCGATTCGTCGATGAGTAGCGACGGAAGATCGGGATGACGGCTTGAATCAAAACCGAGGGATGGATCGAGAATGATCAGATTAAAGGTTCCTGTGCTCAGTAGAGATTCTGCCATGGCGGAGTGGTCGCAAAGGGTGAAGGTTAACCCCAGACTCTCAAGCATGACGCCTAGAATCATGCGGTGGTTTTTCTTGGCGTACAGCACAAGGATGTGTCCTTGGAGCTGTGTGTGGGTCGGAAAGCTAGCTTTGTTTGGACAAAGTGGGAGAGGAAGGTTGAACCCAAAGGTGCTACCGACCTCTTTGGTACTCTCGAAAACCAGCTCGCCATGCATCATCTCGATGAGTGAAAGCGAGATTGAAAGCCCCAATCCTGTTCCTCCATGTGATTTAGATATGCTTTTGTCTTCTTGTTCAAAAGGTGAAAAAATCTTTTGTTGCTTCTCTGCTTCGATGCCGACACCCGTATCACAAACACGCAATTGTAGTGTTGATCGCGCCATAAAATAGTTGGCTTTAACATGAATCGAACCACTTCTATCTGTGAATTTGACGGCGTTACTGTGCATATAACGGCGCATCCGGCCACCAATCGCGCAGAACATCCGGCCACTTGG
>DZBC01000043.1 GCA_022729835.1 Sulfuricurvum sp.
AAATAATCGGCATGGCTTAATGTGGGATGGATATGGGGTTTTTGGTGGTGGCCTATAATACCTTATGTTACTTAAAAATGCTTACATGTAAGGTGGTGGGCGTAGGTTTTAGAACCTCTGCTCATAAGAGAGATAAACATTCGTCCCTTCGCGCATCACGCCGCCTGGTGTGCGGTAGTAGTAGGAGGGGTGGTGTATCTCTGCATCAAAGAGATTGTTGACGCTCAGTTGCACACGACTGTAAGGGGTTGTGTGAAACGTAAGGGTCTGATCAAAGACGTGATAAGGATCGGCGCTGGTGTCCAAATCGCTTTCAATCGTCCACTGCAACGGACTTTCTTCGGTTTCGCCATAGTAGCGCCAGATTGTCCCTAGCGTAAGCGCGTCATACGGCTTGAAGAGATACATCGCTTTGAGCATGACATTGGAGACATCGGGCATATCGACATTGCGCTCTATCTCAGGAACACCATCTACGATCTCAGGCGGTACCGTGTACTGCGCTTTTGCATAGGTGGCGTTGAAGTAAAGCTGATGGATGCTGGCGGGTCGATAGCTGTATTCAAACTCGACACCTTGCGCCGTGCGGTCGCGGCTGTTTCGGTAGCCTTCGGGTGTTGTGGGAAACTCCTCGATGTCGATGATATCACGCAGGATCGAATGGTAGAGATTGAGCATCAGCCGATGAGCTGTAGCCGGGGTGAAGATGGCGACGGCCTCAAAGGTGTCGGTGCGCTCAGGCTCCAGATCGTCGTTGCCTGCGCGGGTGTAGATGTGACCATTTTGATACGCTTCAGTGAGCGATGGAGAGCGAAACGCCGAACCATACAGGAGCTTAAAGACAGTATGGTCGCCATGGCGATAGACCACTGCGGCGCGCTGGTTGAGCTGAAGGCCGAAATCGTCGTAGTGATCAGCACGTAGCCCCAAAACCAGATCGACCTGCTGATGCAAGGAGATGAGGTCTTGTAGGTACATGTAAAGATTAGTACGGGTGGGGCTCCCGTCATACATGGTGCTGGTGGGATGATTCCAAAAAGCAGGCTCATTGGTGGCGTTGAACTGAAAATCGTCGTACTTGCCATGGGAGTGAATCGCCTCTCTGTTTTGGGTAATCAGCGATTCGATACTGTTTTCGTAGCGGTCTTTGGTGATCATGGTATGACGCATGCCCATGCCTGCAAGCAACTCGTTGCCGTAGAGCACCGGAAAGCTCATGGTGGATTCGAGCGCAACATTTTGCTCTTGCAGGGTGTTAATGACATAAAAGCCTTCGGTGCTGGTGATGCCCACCGTTGCAAATCGTTTGGAGACGAATTTAGCATCCTTAATGTCCGTATCGAGCGTGCTGTCATAGAGTAAGTAGCTCGCTTTGGTTTGCAGCGTGTGGGCTCCAAAGTTTGTGTCATGGGTGAGCTGGGCAAATAGATAGCTGTTGTCGTGATAACCCGGGTGGTCGGGCAGCGGATCGAGGGTGCCTTCGAGTTCATAAAAGTTGTGATAGCGGCTCTGTTTGAGCCGAGCATTAAAAGACCAGTCACCGCTTACGGCGCGCAGTCCGAGCGAAGCGTCGTGCATGGCTTCGTCGGTGTAGCCTTTGCGCCGCTGTAGATAGAGCGCCTTGTCGTTTTGACGCCAGTAGCCATCAGCAAAGATTTTCCATTGCTCTAGTGTCGCAAAGGTATTAAACCCGACGGCGCGCTCTTCATAGCTGCCTCCACCTACAGAGATGCGATGCTCCTCGATACCACTACCTGCCTTGGTGATGACATTGACAGTGCCATAAAAGGAACCTGCACCGTACATGGTTGACCCCGGGCCGCGCAAGACCTCGATTTTTTCGACAAGCTGGAGTGGAAAATCCATGTAAAAATTGTTACTACCGCTGCTTTCGTTGTGAATCTCCACGCCATCGATCATGATCTTGATCTTGTCGGAGAGGTAAGCGTTGGGGTTTTTGAGTCCCCGTACCGTTGTCATGGCAAACCCCAACGAGGTGATATGGGTCTGAATACCCGGTAGCATCTCCAGCGCTTCGCCAAGGGTTAAAATGCCGGCGTCTTGAAAATTTTGCGCGTTGATGATGGTGACGACTGAAGGGAGATAATCAATGTTGAGCGATTTTTTGGTAGCAATGTCACTCATATCTTGCAAAAGCGATTCAAATTCGTCACCGCTTTGGGCATGCAGCAGCGATGTAGCCGCACAAAGGTAGAGAGCAACCATACATAGACGCACAATCAACTCCTTGGAAGAGTAAAATCTGTTAAAAAAAAGCAGAAACTTATTATTTGCTATACGATTACGATAGCAGTCAGCTATAATACAGTAATAGTCTTTAAGATCATGTTAATTTTGATGAATGATGGAAATAGTGAGTCGAAAAAATCTCAAATGAGTCAATGGTGCCTACGACAAAAAAAATTGTGCATATTTTCTCGTTGATCCTGCTAGCAGGTGCCATCACAACACTGCAGCCAGCCCAATATGATGAGAGTGCGCTACAGATTTTTTCAAAAATCGCTCCCCGCTTAGTGCTGCTAAGTTCCAAAAAAAGTGAAGTGACGGAGCGCATTGACCTCTGCATCGTCTATGAAACGGCCGACGCTTACACAGCCGAGCGTTTTGGCAGGATGATACAAGACAATGCTGCGGGCGGCAAGATCACTGCTCACGCCCAAACAGTTCCGATCAAACATCTAGTTCGCTGCAACAACAGCCAGCTCGTCTTCTTTTTCAACACCTCTGCATCGGTCATACAAGCGAGTCTACAGCAGCTCTCCCCGTCCCCGATCACCGTCGCTTATAATGCCAAACTTCTGGATGCAGGAGTAGACATTTCACTCTTTTTTGGGCGGAGCGTCATGCCCTACATCAATCTTGCCCGCTTGAGTGCAAAAAAGATTACTTTCGATGAGGTGATTCTGCGCGTCTCCAAAATCTACGTTGAACCCACGCCATGAAAATACGTCTGAGCCTAGAGTACAAACTCATCTTTGCTATGGTCTTTTTTGCTGTTTTTATTGTCCAATTTCAACACCATCAGCTCGCCGACCGAGTACCGCATGAGATCGCTTTGGCCAAGGAGTCGCGCAACCGTCTGCTGGTCGATACGATCAAGCCGATCATTACGCTCAATCTCGCCTTTGGGCTTGAAGAGGCCAATCGCTCCTATCTCGAACATCTTTGTGACAAAAATGTCGACATTGTACGTCTGGAACTACTATCGCCAAACGGTAGGTTGCTCTTTCGGTTCGTCCGCACTCAGAACACTTTGGCACCGCATAGTGATTTGAATTTTCGCTCAGAGAGAATCTTTGACACCCTGGGCGGCACGCTGCTGGGAAAGATTGAGGTACAGTTTAGCGATGACGACTACAGAGAGATGATAGAGCATTTTGATGTGCTGCACATCCGGATCGCCCTTATCGCCATAGCGTCACTGATTGTTTTAATTCTGGTCATTCGGCGGATGCTTGCGGGCTTAAGGCTACTGCATAAAAACGTGGAAGCATTTGATCCCAAGCGCAACAACTTCAATCTCACTCTGACCAATCGCTCCGATGAGGTAGGTGTGATCCATAATGCGATTGTGCGGATGCAGAACTTCGCCCACGCCCTAGATCAGGCCAATGCGACACTAGAGTCAAAGGTGATGGAGCGCACGGCTGCACTCGAGTCCGCCAACGCCGCGCTCGAGAAGTTATCGGCCACGGATGTATTGACCGATCTGCCCAATCGGCGTTATTTTCAAGAGCGCTTCAGTTATCTATGGCAACTAGCACAGCGCAACCAAGTTCCTTTGGCCCTGATCATTTGTGATATCGACCACTTCAAGAGGTTCAACGATACATGGGGACATGCAACGGGGGATCAGGTGCTTCAAAGTGTGTCCGGAGTACTCAAAAGTGTCCTCAAGCGTAAAAGCGACATGGTGGCACGCTATGGCGGGGAAGAGTTTGTGTTGGTGCTCTACGGCGTCGATACGGCTGCTGCGGTAGCACTGTGTGAAAACATACGTCAAACATTGCGCCTTACCACAATAGAGCACAACCCGGTCAGTATGAGCTATGGTGTGGCTCATGTGCAGCCAGAATCTACCATTGAGCCCGACAGCCTGCTTCAAGCGGCCGATAAGGCGCTCTATGAAGCGAAGCAATCGGGCCGCGACCGGATTGTTGTAAGCCCCTTCAGAAGTGCTTACATGTAAGTATTTTTCATTTGAAAGGTGTGAGACTTCAAACCAACCGTTAAAGGAGCGTTATCATGATGGTACTTGAAAAGGTAGTGAACTACAGCAGCGATTTGACCCTACTGTACGTTGAGGACGACACAGCCACCTTAGCCCGCAACCAAGAGGTGTTACAACTCTTTTTCAGGCGGGTAGATTTGGCTGTTGATGGCACGGAGGGGCTGGCGAAGTATCGGCAGATGCGTGAATCGTGCGGATGCGATTATGATGTCGTGATGACCGATATCTTGATTCCCAATATGGATGGCATTGATCTGTGCCGCGAAATTCGTCTGCTCAATCCCGAACAGAGCATCATTGTACTCTCAGCCCACAGAGACACCGGATCGCTTTTTGAACTGATCAACATGGGCGTGCAGCACTATCTGCTCAAACCTCTGGCCATCGAGCAGTTGAGCGATATCCTCTATCGGGTCTGCAAAGGTATTGTCGATACCCAAACCTTGCATGCAAAAAACGATGAAATTTCGCGACTCAACCTGCAACTTGAACAGAAGGTGCGGGCCCTCAACACCGCCTTTGAAAAGCTTGAAGCGATGACACGCTACAAAGAGCTCTTTTTTGCCAGCGTGACCCATGATCTGCGCACCCCAATGAGCGGTATCTTGGGGATGTGTGATCTGTTGTTGCAAACCGAACTTTCATCCCATCAGCATGATTGGGTAGAAAAGCTCAAGTTTTCGGGTGACCACATGATGCAGCTTATGAATGATATTCTCGACTTTTCCAAGATCGAAGCGGGCAGCATGGAGATTGAACAGATCGCCTTCGAACTCGAAGGGGTACTGGAATATGCTGCGGACAACCTCATGATTCAGGTCTCCAAAAAAGGGCTCGAGCTTATTTTTGACATAGAGCCAGAGGTGCCACATCTTCTCATGGGAGATCCTCTGCGCCTCTCTCAGGTACTGCTCAATCTGCTCTCCAACGCCGTAAAATTCACGGATCAGGGTTATATCTCTTTACATGTACACTGTGATGGCGACCAGATCTATTTCGAGGTTCAAGATACCGGCATCGGCATGAACGCGCAACAGCGTTCAGCACTCTTCCAAGATTATCATCAAGCGGAGCGTTCGACCGGTCGCAGGTACGGCGGCACGGGACTGGGGCTAAATATCGCCAAGCGGCTGATCATACTTATGGGCGGCGGTATTGAAGTACAGAGCGAACAGGGTTCAGGTACTGTTATTCGCTTTATGCTGCCGCTTTTGGTGCCAGAGGAGTCAGAACAGCGTCTTTACCGTATTCCGTCACACCTGGCTATGGATAAAAAAGTGCTCATTGTCGATACCCGCACCAAATCGGCGCACGTACTTGAGAAGAAGCTACACTACTTCCGCGCCGAAACCCTCTATGCCACGACTTTCGAGGAGGCTTTGCGTCTTGGCGGCACCCAGCGCTATGATCTGGTTTTTGTGCAGGCCTCACAGATGGGCGACGTGATCGCTCCGCGTCAATTTTTACTCCAAGAAGGCAAGCTGGTGATGATCTTTGAAGCGGCGGATCTCATCAATCTACCACACTATCACTTCGATGGCAAGATACAAAAACCCGTCACCATCGGGACGCTCTTTAGGCTCATGGAACAGCTTTATGATACCGAAGACAAAAAGGCGTTGCGACAGGATGAGCGTAGCAAAATGCGTCAGTATGTCGGTTCTAAGGTTTTGCTGGCTGAAGACAATCTGATCAACCAGCGGGTGGTATCTGGCTTTCTCAAAGCGGCAGGCATCGAGGCCAAAGTGGTTCCCGACGGTCAGGCTGCGCTTGAAGCAATCGAGCGCGAAGACAGCTTTGATCTGATTTTGATGGATATCTATATGCCCATACTTGATGGATTTGGCGCAACCAGCAGGCTTCGAGAGCGCGGCGTCACCACGCCGATTGTGGCGCTCAGCGGGGATGGCACCGATGCGACCCGCAAGGCTGCAATCCAGTGTGGCATGCAAGGGTTCTTACCCAAGCCCATTTCGGTCACGCTTTTTTACGACACATTGGAAAAATACCTGCGCGTTTGATCCCTGCTGGAATGTCATTTGCAACAAGCAAACGACGTTACATGTAAGGAGCAAACGATGATAGGACGATATCTCACAGTGCCCATCGATTTTGCGGTGAATCGTGAGGCATTCACACAGTTGCGTTATGCTTGAGCGTTTTGACTCCACCTGCCTTACCCCCAAAGCTGTTGCCCAAAAGAGCGGTTTTCTCGACTGGAACAGCCAACCTTCACGCTTCAAACACTACCCCGATTTTTGTTATCGATTATCACACGAAGCGTTAGGCGCGTTTGGCTATCTGCTTGATCTGCGTTTTGTAAGCGACACGCAGAGTATCGGGGCCAAACCCTACGAACGCCTGAACGTCCCCTCGGCGGGGAACCTGCACCCGTGCGAACTTTATCTGCAACTGCGCGGCTTAGAGGGGATCATCAGCGGTATCTATCATGTTGATGCGCAACGCCGCCATCTGGTACTTATTCGTGAGATCGAGCGTGAGGGCTTGGAGCCTTATGTGGGCCTAGAGCGGCGCTTTGTGGGGGTGCTGGCGCTGCTCACTCTTGTGCCTTTTCGCAGTGCGTGGAAATATGCCGCACGTTCAACGCGCTACTGCTACCTTGATGCGGGGCATCAGCTCGCCGCCTTGCTCGCTCTTTTGCCGGATGCGCGTCTGTGCGGTGCTGGATCGGTGGCGGCGCTGGATGCGGTGATGGGCTTTGGCGCGGATGAGACGAGCTGCTGCGTGGTGGCTTCGGGTGTTTTGAGTGAGCGTCCCTGTCTTAAGCTTGAAGGCGCACTGATGCGTGTCGCGCCGACGGATTATGCCGAAGCGTTTACACCGTTAAGCCACACGCAACTGCTTCAAGGCACCTATAACCCCGCGCCTTTGCCGATGGATTTGCAGCATCTGCGCCGCTCTGCGCGACGCTTTAGCGGTGCTGTCATCGAGATGGAATGGTTTATGAATGTGCTAGAGACGCTTCCTTTACATGTAAGCTTTGTGCTGTGGCGTGCTCAGGGGATCTCAAGCGGGATTTATCGAAACGGCGTTATGATCCTTGAGGCTGACTGCTCGAGCCGTATCAGTGCATTGCTCTTAGAGCAGCGCTTTATCGAGGATGCGGCGGCGGTTGCCGTCTTGCACACCTCTACACCCGATGAAGCGGCGCACCTGCAAGCGGGGATGGCGGCGCACGCACTCTATCTTGAAGCCGAAGCTCGGGGCCTTGGATGCAGCGGCATCGGGGCCTATTATGACGAGGCGCTGGCCGCCTTTCTTCAAACGGACGAATCCATCGTCTATGTTATTGCCGTAGGAGGCATCTCATGAACATCACGGCACCCAAAGAGATCAAAACGGACGAGTTTCGCGTGGCCCTCACGCCCTCGGGCGCCAAGGCGCTGTGCGCGGGCGGGCATGAGGTACATGTAGAGCAGGGCGCAGGGGCAGGGAGCGGCTTTGACGACGCGGCGTATGAGGCTGCGGGCGCACGGATCGTCAGCAGCGCGGCTGAGGCCTACGCGGGTGACTTGGTGCTCAAGGTCAAGGAGCCCATAGCGTGCGAATATGGCTTTTTGAATGGTCAAAAGCTCTTCACCTACCTGCACCTCGCCGCTGATGAGGCGCTTACCCAAAGGCTAATCGAAGCCAAGGTGGAGGCGTACGCCTATGAGACCTTACATGTAAATAACCGCTTGCCGCTGCTAGAGCCCATGAGCGAGATTGCCGGCAAGATGGCCGCGCTCTTTGGGGCGGTACATCTGGGACGCTACGGCGGGGGCAGCGGACGACTGCTCGGCGGCGCGGTGGGGGTTGAGCGCAACCATGTGCTGATCTTGGGCGCGGGGGTTGCGGGCAAAGCGGCGGCGCTTGCGGCAGCGGGGCTGGGCGCCGATGTGAGTCTGCTCGATGTCAATCTGGAGCGTCTGCACTATCTCGAAGACGTACTGCCCAAAAACGTCACCGTGCGCTACAGCGACGCGCATACCATTGAGACGCTGCTGCGCTTATCTGATCTGGTGATCGGCACTGTGCTCGTTCCCGGTGCCAAAGCGCCTAAACTGGTGCGGCGCGAACACCTCTCGCTAATGAAAAAAGGAAGCGTTTTGGTGGATGTCTCCATCGATCAGGGCGGATGCTTCGAGACCTCGCACCCCACCACCCACCGTGAGCCGACCTTTGAGCTTGAGGGGATTGTGCACTACTGCGTCGCCAATATGCCCGGAGCCTATCCGCGCTCCTCGACGCTCGCACTCACCAACGCCACGCTGCCTTGGGCGCTGCGGCTCTCTCGCGGCGAAGAGTTTACATGTAACGATGCCTTGCGCAGTGCGCTCAATACCTACGAAGGAAAACTGTATAACAAAGCGGTGGCGGAAGCGTTTGGGATGGAGTGGGTTTGAGGGCGGAAGGCTCCGCCCAAAGCGTTTAGTAGCTGATGATTTTGTCGCTGGAGAGAATGGCACCGAAGGTTTTGTCGGTGTTGTTGACCTCTACACATTTGATGAGCTGTTTTTGATTATAACCCAGAGCGCTACAAGCTCTCTTTGCAGTTTTTGAGTGTTACGAGGGTGTTTATGGGCTTAAAGCCCATGCTCCGCTTTAAACTTATTGGCCTTCTCAACCGCTTCATAAAGCTGCTTGGCCAGATCGGGCATCTTGACGTGATCGACCCAGAGGGTGTCTTCTACGATGTCGTGGATCGCTGAGGCGATATCGCTGGCTTCGCGTTTGTATTTGGCGAGCTCTTTTTTAAGTTCTTTTTCATCCATGGTTATTCCTTTACTTAAGATTGAAGGGGTTTGGGCTGCTCTTGTGAACGATTCTGCAGCGCAAAGCGCGAAGCCTTAGTGAACAAGAGCAGCCCAAACCCCTAGAGCGAAAACGCAAAAATGTGTTTAAATTTGACGTTACATGTAAGACCCGTACACATGTGTACAAAGGTCGCCTTTTTCTCGAAGTGGTAGGCTTTGTAGAGGTTCACGGCACGTTCGTTGCACAGCGGAATATCGGCATAGACCTTTTTGAGTCCGCGAAAGTAGAGCACGCCGCGCATCATCTTCACAGCCTCTTCATCAAAGCCTTCGCGCACCTGCCACGGCCCCAGATAGACGCTGCGGGCGTTGACGACCGATGAGTGCTGAAAGCCGTTGGGCTGGGTGAATTTGAGCGAGCTGGTGCGCTCCATCTCGTCGTGTAAGAAGGTGAGGCGGTTTTCGCCGAAGGTCTCGAAGTCTATTTTGCTGATCGCCTGCTCGAAGTTGCCGCCGTCAAGCTCTTTGGCGTGGGCGTTGGTGAAGTTAAAGGGCGGCACCTTACCGACATTGAGAAAGCGCCCTACGTCGCATTTGCGCACGAAGCCGTAGCGCTCGAAAAAACTGACCAAAGAGGGGTTCACATGGACATAAAGCGATTCGTACTGCGGCCGCAGCGCACCCAGCAGGGTTTCAAAAAGACGCTTACCGAATCCCTGTTTTTGGTACGTCGGCTTCATCATGAAGTACTTGATCTGCGCACTGCGCTCAAACTCTATCGCCATCACCGCGCCGATGAGCTGACCGTCAAAGTAGGCACCGTAGCACAGATGCGGCGAGTGCATCAGCATCAGTTTGAGGTGGTAGCCGTCCACCAGCCAGCCCGCCTCTTCGGCGATGGTGACGAGATTGGCGACGTCGCCGAATTTGAGCCAGCCTATGAACATGGACGCATCTCCCGATAGAGCGTATAGAGCTCCTGCTCATCAAGCACCCGTTTGCGCCCGGTGACGATCTCGCGGATGCGCGGCAAAAGGCCAAAAAGGGTGCCCTGTTCGGTGGCGATTCCGAGTTGTTCTAGGTGGTAGCGCAGCGCCGAAGTGCCGGAGTGTTTGCCGATAGGGTAGTCGCGCACGCTGCCGACCTCTTCGGCGCCAAAGGGCTCGTAAGCGTTGGTATTCTTGAGCATGGCGCTGGCGTGTACGCCGCTTTCATGCGCAAAAATACGTTCCCCTACGATGGGGGCATTGAGCGGTAGCGACATGCCTGCAGCCTCACATACGAGGCTAACAAGCGTTTTGATGGCGAGCGGATCGATGGTGCGCGCTTCGTTGTAGAGATGTTTAAGTGTCATGAGAATCTGCTCAAACGAAGCGTTACCCGCACGCTCACCCAGCCCTACGACGGTGGTGTTGACGCTGATGGCGCCGGCATCCAGACCGCTAAGGGCGTTGGCATTGGCGAGGCCAAAGTCATTGTGGGTGTGCATCTCGATGGGCAGCAGATCAAGGTTTGCGAGGTGTTTGATGGTGTTATAGGTGCGTGTGGGGGTGAGGATCCCCACGGTGTCGCAGTAGCGGAAACGATCGGCGCCGAGGCTTTGGCCAAGGCGCATCACCTCTTCGATGAAGCTTAAATCGGCTCTGGAGCTGTCTTCGGCACCGATACAGACAAAGAGTCCTTCGCGTTTGGCCGCGCCGACGACGCGCTCCACTTCGCGCAGCAGATGCGCTTTGTCGCCGCCGAATTTGACGTCAATGAGTAGATCGGAGAGCGGAATCGAGAGATCAACGCAGCGTACACCACAGGCAAGCGAGGCTTCAAGGTCTTCCATGCGCATGCGGTTCCAGGTCATCATCGAGGCATTCAGACCCAAGGAGAGCAGGGTCTTGATGTCCTCTTGTTCGCTTTTGCCCATGGCAGGAATGCCGATTTCGAGCTCATCGGCACCGCACGCATCAAGCGCACGGGCAATGGCTACCTTTTCGGCGGTGTTGAAGGCGACGTAAGGGGCTTGTTCTCCGTCACGCAGTGTGGTGTCGTTGATGATCATCAGTTGACTTCCATCGCCTCAGACATACCGAAGTATTTGCGTGTGGCCTTGAGTACCGAAACTTCAATCGGCTCATACGCGTAGCTCTGATCGGCCACAATCCCCGCCGCTGCGAGGTCGTTTTGCGGACAACCGCCGATTTTTGCGGTGAGAATGAGCTTCACGTCTTTAAGACGATCCAAAATCGGTGCAAGCGGATTGGTGCCGTCCGGCCCCGCGCAGTACTCCACATCAACTTTGCGGTGGTGGATTGCAAAAAACGCACCCATCCGGCCACCCGTGACGTTTTGATCCGGCCACCC
>DZBC01000044.1 GCA_022729835.1 Sulfuricurvum sp.
CATGTATCGTGAAAAACAGCCACCTCTTCATCGTAAATCCCCAGATAGAGCATAATATGACCCGGTTTAAAGATCAGGGTTTCAAAAGGGATAGCCTCACGCCGAATACGCTCTAGTTTCTCTTGATCTTCAAGCCCTTTGAGTGAGATCACCCGTCCTATTTTTGCCTGTTGCGCAGAATTTCGCGGCAACCAGATACCAAACACTGCAAAATAATCACGTAGCAGCGATGAGCAATCACGGCGCTCCAGCAATCCTCCCCAACCGTACTCTTCTTGAAGCAATTGATTGCCGATAGCGGCGATATGAGTAGCCCGCATTGGCAGGGCTTGGCGCGATCCTATGAGGTGTGGTGCTTTGGCATGAATGAAGCGCGCACTTCCATCACTCTCCCTTTGAGCCGTCAAGATTTCTACCCACTCCATAGAGCTCGCCTCGGGAATATAGGGCAAAACGGTGCCGATTTTGGTGTGTGTCAGATAGCGCCCATCAGGATCGTGAAGTGGGTAATCTTCTTGTGTGATATAGAACTTGGGAAGAGATTCCCAGTGTTTGATCTGCGCCGTTCCAGGTAGGGCAACATTGCTTACATGTAACCATCCTGACGCATAGGAGGTAAACACATAAATCCAGTCTCTGTCTCGTGCATAGTGGGAGAGATAGAGCGGTTCGTTGGCATGTACACCGCTGTTTTGGTTGTAATCAAAAGGAAATCCCTCTCCGGCTTGTGTGGGGTCTCGAAAAAGAGGGTCGTGGGTGGGAAAGTTTTTGAGATCGCACGTGCGTATACTCAATCCATAGGCATGCAGTGTATCAAACGATGCGAAATCAGAGGCTTGATACATCTCTTCAAACCACTTTGCATCAAGAATCTGCAAAAGAGGGCCAAAAATCTCCCCTTTTTGATATACCAAGTAGGGCCACAATATGGCATCAAGGCTTTGTGGTGCCGTAGTGTAATGCCATGGCGCGAACCAGTGCTCCTCAAAAACTTTTGTCTGTTCCAAGAGACTATTGGAAACATAAGAATCCGCATAAGGCTCAAATTTTTGCGGAAAACGCAATAAGTCTTGAGGGACCGATGTCGTTTTTGGAGAAAATGCACATCCACTCCACAAAATAAGTCCCAGCAGCAGTGCTACTTGTATGCCAATCTTGTTTATACAATGCCTCCGAAGCGACCGACAACCCGACCGATAATCTGCACTTCCGCAGGATGAACGGTATGAACGGGATAGTCTTTGTTGTCTGAAATAATATCGATTCTACCATCGATTCGCTTTTGAATCCGCTTGATAAAAAGTCCGTGCTCCGTATTGATCGTAAAAACGCCTCCGCGCCCAATATCTTGCTTGGAGCGGTTGACAAATACGATATCCCCATAATGAAAAAGCGGCTCCATCGAATCACCGCTGACGTTAATTGCTTCGATGTGGCGTAACTCCTGCTCTCCACCTAGAAGAGTGACAAAGCCGGCCTCCAGCATCAAAGATTCAAACTGCTCATCTTCATTTTCAGCGCCTCCGCCCGCAGAGGCGTTTACGGCATGGAAGTAGCGTACTCTATAGAAGCGATTGGTCGGTTCAATCAGACTTTCAGGGGCTTGACCGTAGAGTAGCCAGTTGATGGCAATGGAGCGCTTGGCGCAAAAGTCCAGAAGCTCATAAAAGGGAATCTTATTGCGCTTTTTCATCGTGGCGAAATTCATCTGCGAAATCCCCAGCAGATGGGCTACATCTTTGTCAAAGACCTTTCTGCCGGGAAACTCTTCACAGATAACATCTTTGATCTGTTCCACAATTTCAAAAAGTGTTTTCATGACACAACTCCTTTAATTTGTAAGTATATTAGAAGAATGCAAGATCTTTTAATAAAAATATGTCATTTTGCAATAAAAATTGAGCAATAATTTAAAACATCCTACGATTTGCCAATTCAACTGAAGGAGATGCTATGGCAACGGTGATTAGAAATACCCAATCGTGGATAGACCGATTCGAGAGTATATTGGAAGTGTGGGCAGAGCGTCTTTTATAGCGAGGATCAAAGGCTTACATGTAAAGATCAATGATGATCTGAGTCGTGATGTTCACCCTCTTCCCGTTCGCGAAGTTTATTGAGATGGTAGCCGCGTAGCAGATAGATGAGTAGCATTACCATTAATATAACCATAAGCGTATCAATAATCGGATTCACATCAGCTCCTTATAGGCTTTGAAATTTTGGCGGATCGCTTCATACAAAATAATTCCGGTACTAACAGCCAAATTAAGACTGCGTCCTTCTTGAGTCATGGGAATCGTCATACAATGTGCAGTATTTTGGTTAAGAATTTCAGAGGGAATGCCGGCTGTTTCACTTCCAAAAAAGAGATAGTCTCCGCTTTGAAACGTCATTGAAAAATAGGGTGTATCGCTCTTGGTTGTGGCAAAAAAACAGCGCTCTCTCCGTGGGTGAAGCGAAAAAAAGTGGTCAGTATTTTCATATACCCTGACATCGAGTTTATGCCAATAATCGAGTCCTGCCCTACGCAAGGCTTTTTCAGAGAGATCAAAACCCAAAGGACGAATTAGATGCAGGGTGCTACCCGTATTGACGCAGAGTCGGCCTATACTGCCTGTATTGTTGGGGATTTGTGGATGCACCAAAACGATGTGAAACACTAAAAAATGACCGTTTTGTTGGCGTAGACGAAAATACGGTCTTCCAGCGCCAATTTTAAGGCGCGGGAGAGGACAATTTTTTCGACATCCCGACCGGAGCGCTGCATGTCTTTCCAGCTATAGGCATGATCGATGGGGATAATTTCCTGAGCAATGATTGGCCCCTCATCTAGATTGTTGTTGACAAAATGCGCCGTAGCCCCAATGATTTTTACACCGCGTTCAAAAGCCTGCTTATAAGGGTTGGCTCCGATAAAGGCGGGCAAAAAGGAGTGGTGGATGTTGATGATTCTGTTTTCATAGCACGATACAAAGTCAGGGGTTAAAATACGCATATATTTGGCCAACACAACATAATCGATCTCGCCAAGCGCTCCAAGAGCGCCAAGCACTTGCTGCTCGTGTTCAGAGCGCCCCAACCCTTCATGCGATACGGTCACAAAAGGGATGTCAAATTTGCGCACCAGCGGTTCGAGCAGATCATAATTGGAGACGACCGCCAAAATGTTAGCATCAAGCTCCCCATCTTCATAGCGGATCAAAAGATCGCCAAGGGCATGGGTCTCTTTGGTCGCCATCAAAACAATGTTCTTTTTTCTAGGAGCAATGACATGTATGGTGGCATGCGCGGGCAAAACAGATACCAAGTCGGCACAAAGGCGTGCTTGATCGATGATTCCAACCACTTCGCTACGCATGAAAAAACGGTTGTTTTCGCGGTCAACGAACTCATGATTGGAGAGAATATTCAGATCATAATTGAAAAAAATATTTGATACCTTAAATACAAGTCCTTTTTCGTCACGGCAGTCGATCAGGATACGGCACTGGGTGGGGTTCATGATTTGATCTTTTCCATTCGGGTGTCGATAGTCGAAAGCAGGTACTCAAAAAAATTGAGGGTCAGATCGACTTTGGCTTCGATGTTTTTGTTGTTGGGAGATTGAAAGCCTTCGAACAGTACGAGTAGGCGCTCGCGGATATTTTCAAGGAAGCGAAGCTCATCGTTGTGTACATCCAGCTCTTGAGTATGTATATCTACATCGGGTTTTGGTGTGGATACCGGCTTAGGTTGATGTGCCGGATTATTGCCTTTTTGGACTACTGCGTCCATTTCGGCAAGCGTCGAGAGAATAACATCTTTTAATTCCATATTTTGAGCAACCATCTTTCAAATTCTATGTATTCGATCTCATCTTCCATGTGGATAAAAAAATCTTTCATCTCTTTGTTGACACCCAGAAACTTGCGGCGCATTCCACTAAGACGGCGAATGGCGATTTTGGCGTCACTATTGGAGGGCTCACGAGAGAGCACCTCCTTGTAGATCTCCAGCGCCTCCTCTTTGAGGCCTTGAAGCTCGTAAATGTTGGCAAGGGTTAGCGTTTGCATTTAGCCGCGTAATTGGCGATGATCGAGCCCATTTCATTGGTCGAGCAGATCTCTTTCGCGTCGTAGTTGGCGATATCTTTGGTGCGGTAGCCTTCAGAGAGCGCTTTTTTGATGGCGGCATCAATGCGATCAGCGGCTTTGATTTCGCGAAGCGCATAGCGTAGCATCATTGAGGCGCTGGAGATCGTTGCGATGGGATTGGCAATACCCTGTCCCGCAATATCGGGCGCGGAGCCGTGGATCGGCTCATACACACCAATCTTGTTGCCAATGGAGGCCGATGGAAGTAGGCCAATGGAGCCCGAGAGCATACTGGCTTCATCGCTGAGGATATCCCCAAAGATATTTCCGGTGAGCATGACGTCAAACTGTCTTGGATCGCGGATAAGCTGCATTGCAGCATTGTCAACATACATGTGTGAAAGTTTAACTTCCGGGTACTCTTTGGCCACCTCTTCAACCACTTCGCGCCAAAGCTGGCTGACATCCAGCACGTTGGCTTTATCGACAGAGCAGACACGCTTGTCGCGCTCCATGGCGATTTTGAATGCAACATGGGCGATGCGCTCGATTTCGTAGCGCGCATAGACCATCGTGTTAAACGCACGGTCTCCCTCACGCCCTTTGGGTTCGCCGAAGTAGATACCGCCGATGAGCTCACGCACTACCATCAGATTAACGCCCTGCACTACAGAGGGCTTGAGCGAACTGGCATTGACCAGCTCGTCGTAGACGACCGCAGGGCGCAGATTAGCAAAAACACCCAGCTCTTTTCTAAAGCGAAGCAGACCGCTTTCAGGGCGTTTTTCGCGTGGGAGGTTGTCCCATTGTTGACCTCCAATGGCACCAAAAAGCACTGCATCACTGCGAAGTGCCCCATTAATCGTCTCTTGCGGCAGCGGATCACCTGTGAGATCATAGGCACATCCACCCATCAAAAATTCTTCATAGTTGAAATCGAACGCCTCGGTAGCTGCGATGGCGTCAAGCACTTTGACAGCCTCGTCGATGATTTCAGGGCCGATTCCGTCCCCTTTGATGAGCGCAATAGTGTATTTTTTCATTATTTATCCTTGGGCTGCGATTTCGTCTTTGGCGTAGTTCATCAAGCCGCCTGCACCAAGCAGTGCCTGCATGAATTCGGGGATCGGCGTAAAGCGATAACTTTTATTGCTGGTGAGGTTGTGGATGGTGCCGGCTTCCATATCGATGGAGATGCGCTCCCCCTCTTTGATCTCCATGCTCTGCGGAAGTTCGAAAATAGGCAAACCCATATTGAACGCGTTGCGGTAAAAAATACGGGCAAAGGTCGGCGCCACAACAGCGGCAACGCCGGCTGCCTTGAGGGCGATGGGTGCGTGTTCGCGCGAAGAGCCGCAGCCGAAGTTCTCATCGGCGACAATAATGTCACCTTGTTGCATTTTGGAGACAAAGGCGGGGTCGGCATCTTCCATGACGTGCCGGGCAAGCTCTTTGGGATCGGAGGTGTTGAGATATCTGGCGGCGATGATAAGATCGGTATCGATATCCTTACCGAAATTCCAGACGTTTCCTTCAATTTTGTGCATCGGTATGATCCTAAATTCCGGCGACTTGCCGGAATGAATTTGGGGGATTATAACCAAAGGAAGATGCGAGGTAGCTAAAGAAGGTCAGGCGATGGCGCTAGTGATTTAGCGCTTGAGACCATTGGTGGTTTGCAGCATTTCATCACTCGTGGTAATCACTTTGGAGTTGGCGTCATAGGCGCGTTGTCCTGTGATCAGATCGGTGAGTTCCACTACCAGTTGGACGTTGCTGAGTTCTACAAACCCTTGGCGAAGCAGCCCAAGGCCATCTACTCCGGGCGTGCCGTCTACGGGTTGGCCCGAGCTGTCGGTCTCTAAAAAGAGGTTATCTCCCATAGCATGGAGTCCGGCGGGGTTGATGAAGTTGGTGGTCAGCACCTGTCCGATCTGCGTCGCTTGCGCTTGCCCCGGCTGCGTGACGGTCACGATACCGTCGGTGCCGATGCTGATATAGGTAGCATCTTCTGGAATAACGATCTCTGGCACCAAGCGGTAGCCGTCGGAATTCACCAAAGTACCGTTTTCGTCGCGCTTGAAGGCACCGTTACGGCTATACACCTCGGTACCATCGGGTAATTCGAGCTTGAAAAAGCCGCGTCCGGTGATGGCGATATCCAAATCGTTGTCGGTCTGCTTGAGGCTTCCGGCAGAGAAGATCTTGTTGATGGCGGTAGGACGTACTCCAAGTCCCACTTCGACGCCTGTTGGAGATTTGGTGGTATCGCTGGTGGAGGTACCTGCATACTCCATCACCCGATACATCAAGTCGGCAAACTCCGCGCGTGACTTTTTGTATCCTATGGTATTGACGTTGGCGATGTTGTTGGCGGTCGTGTCGATTTGCGTCTGCATCCCGAGCATACCGGTGGAGCTGGTATAGAGTGATTGCATCATGGTTTATCCTTTTTTGGCGAGTTTTTCTACGGCGTCTTTGTTCATGTCGTTCATTTGTGAATCCATCGCTTTTTGATACATACCCACCAAACGGTTGGCTTCGATCATGGCAACCATCTCGTTGATCGGATTGACATTGCTTTTTTCGACAAATCCTTGAAGCACCAAGCCGCTCTCTTCGCTTACATGTAAGGTTTCAAGCGATTCGGGTTTGTAGAGGTTGGCACCCTCTTTAACGAGGTTTTGGAGGTTTTCAGGGCGCACGATCATGAGCTTACTTCCGGCGACAAGCCGAGTGTTTCCGGGAATACTGATATACAATTGCCCATTTTTATCGGCTTCAACAATGGCATCTTCGTTGTTGAAACGAATCGTACTTTTTTCCTCAAATCCATCATTCGCAAGAACTTCAAAGCCCTCTTTGGTTACCAGCACACCTTCATCACTAAGCTTGAACGATCCATCTTGAGTCAGACGAATACCCTGCGGCGTATTGACAACAAAGAAATGGCCGCTACCGCCGAGTGCAAAATCGAAGGTATTGTCTGTTTTGGCCAAATTCCCAAGACGAAAATCGGTATAGCGCTCCGTTATTTGCGGTACTCGATCCATGGCGCGGTTGTAAAACTGCGCCCCTTCAACAGTCTGATTTTCCAGAGGAAGTTCATCGCGCGCCGTTTTGTATAGACGTAGAAAGTCACCGACGATTACGTTGTCGCTCTTAAACCCGAGTGTGTTGGTATTGGCCAGATTGTTGGCCACCACATCGAGTCGGTTGAACTGCGTCACCATGCCGCCGGCTGCCGAGTAGTATCCGCTTTGCATCGAAAGACCTTTCGGGGTGAATATATATGCCAAAAAGCAATCGGCGTTCCACTTTTGAAACGGATGCTTTCAATGGGCCCTAATGTGAAAATAAAGTAATCTTTAAAGATATCTCGGTATAATCCACTTCTTTTTAAAGAATCCTGAAAAATTTGATTCATCCCATCCCCTACGAAGCGGAGCGCCTCCCAATATGACTGCCAAAGATCTCAACAAGAACCTTGAAAAGCTCTTCAGTGAGCACAAATCGGACAACTGTCTTACTTATGAGTCGGTGGTCTCCAAGTTCGATAAGCAACCGACCCAGACCCAAATCAAGGCCGTGCTCAAGCTGGTTCAAAAATATGATCGATGTCTTTACACCGCTTCAGAACACGCCAAGCTACTCAACATTCAAGAGGCCGAAGCCAAGCGTGTCGCACAACAAAAGTTACTTGACGAAAGCGACGCAGAAGATTTCGATATCTTGCAAAAACATGAGTTGATGGAATGGTCGCGCTCGGATTCTCCCGTGCGCATGTATCTGCGTGAAATGGGTCAGATTCCATTGCTGAGCAAAGAAGAAGAGATTGAAATCTCCAAAAAGATAGAGCTGGGCGAAGGGATCATCATCGATGCCATCTGTTCGGTTCCCTATCTGATCGACTTTATTATCGACTATAAAGATCCTCTAATCAACCGCGAACGACGGGTCAAAGAGCTTTTCAAAAGTTTTGAAGACGAAAAAGAGGATGAGGGCGAGAGCGAGAGCGACGAAGAGGGTGAAGGCGACGAAGAGGGTGAAGAGAGCGCTGAAAAGGTGCTCAGCAGTAAAGATAGAAAGCGCGTTGATAAGGTTATTGAGAGTTTTAGAGCGCTTGAAAAGGCAAAAAAAGAGTGGCTCAAAGTGGCCGAAAAGGCTGATCCTATCTTTTTTGAGCAAACGGAGATTACCGAAGAATCCTTGACTTATTTTGTCAATATGACTTTCAAAAAACTTGTATTGCGTGAAAAACTGCTTGATCTAGGACCAACTTCGAAGCTGATCAACGAGCTGGTGCGTTCAATGGAGACGGCGCTCAAAAGTGACGAAGGCTTCGATAAAGAGCTCAGACGTTTAGAGTACAAACTCCCCCTCTTCAACGACACACTTCGCAAAAATCACGGCGAGATCATCAAACATATTACCGATCTCACCAAAGAGCAGATTGCACTCAAAGTTCCTGAAGCGACCATGGTGAGTACCTATATGGAGATCAAAAAGCTGATCCAAACCAAAGAGGCGTCTAAGAGCAGCTTCGACATGGAACCCGATAAGTTACATGTAATCCTAGAACAGATCAAGCGCGGCAAAAGCATCTCCGAGGCCTCCAAAACCCGCATGGCCAAATCCAACCTACGTCTGGTCGTCTCGATCGCCAAGCGCTACACCAACCGTGGCTTACCCTTTTTGGATCTGATCCAAGAGGGCAACATCGGCCTCATGAAAGCGGTCGATAAGTTTGAGTACCACAAAGGCTTTAAATTCTCCACCTACGCGACGTGGTGGATTCGTCAGGCCATCAGCCGCGCCATCGCCGATCAGGCCAGAACGATCCGTATTCCGATCCACATGATCGAAACCATTAACCGTATCAACAAGATCATGCGTAAATACCTCCAAGAGCATGGCCGCGAACCCAGCGTCGAGATCATCGCCGAAGAGGTAGGGCTTTCGGCTGAGAAGGTCAAAAACG
Source organism: Sulfuricurvum sp. (assembly GCA_022729835.1). Classification (GTDB taxonomy): domain Bacteria; phylum Campylobacterota; class Campylobacteria; order Campylobacterales; family Sulfurimonadaceae; genus JAFGUB01. Next base: position 9,058 of record DZBC01000044.1, read on the forward strand.
TGATCAAGATCACCAAAGAACCGATCTCGCTTGAGGCACCGATCGGCAACGAGGAAGATGGACGTTTTGGCGACTTTATCGAAGATAAAACCTCGCTCTCTCCCTCTGATGCGATCCTCAAAGACGATCTGAAAATCCAGATCGAGCAGGTGCTTGAGCAGCTTAACGAGCGCGAAAAGGCCGTTATCAAGATGCGCTTTGGCATCATGGATGACGAGAGCGACCGTACGCTTGAAGAGATCGGCAAAGAGCTCAACGTCACCAGAGAGCGGGTACGCCAAATTGAAAGCAGCGCCATCAAAAAGCTCAAACATCCCAAAGTCGGGCGCAAACTTAAAAACTACATCGAGGAATAATGACCTTCGAGCAGCAGTGGATTGAGTATGACTACAATCCGTTTATTCTCTTTAACGCTTCGGCTAAGGTAGTTTCACTCAACGCAGAAGCGCAGTTTTTGCTCGGCAGCGTCGATGCCAAGGCGCTTTATGAGTTGGCCATCACCTATGCCAGCAACTCCTTTGGCTTTCATACGACCTTTATGGATCTGGAGTACGGGCGCTACAAGTTTTTCGGTATCACCGTAGGGTATGAGGATGAGGAGTTTATCGGCATTCGGCTCTATCAGATGCCTTCATTCAAATTTTCCAAGCCCAAAGAGCACGGCGACAAGGTCAACGTCTACACCATCATCGATCTGTGTATCAGCTCCAACTCCATCGGTAACTCGATCGTTTTCAAAAAAGAGTTCGACCCTACCCTGCCCGAAATTCGTCTGCAGGCGGATGCTTTTATCAAGATGATCAACAAGATCATCCTCTCCATGCAGGAGAATCGGGAAATATATTTCAAAATCTATTTTCGTGTCGGGGAGCATGTGCGGTTTGAGGGGGTGAAGTACGCCATCTTCTCACTCGAGATCAGCGCCGAAAAACTAAGCCCGCGCCAGTCTAGTGAGATTCAAATGCTTGCGGACGAAAACCACCTCTTTATCGAGTTTAAAGAGGATCGTGTCACGATTAATATTCCGATTGTGACGGAGTAAACAGCTCTTTACCAAACAATAGCGCACTCAAAATACCCACACCCAACCCTAGCATATAGGGCATAAGGGCCAGTATACCGTTGTTGCGCAGCGCGATAAACCCGATCACCAGCAGCGCATAAGGTGCGAGTCGATAGAGCGAGACCATCGCGGGTACACCTGTTTTGAGGCCATTGAACGTTTGCGCTTTGAGCCGCGCCTTCTCCTCTTTGATCACTGCTTGAGCGTCGGGCATTGGTGCGGATTCGTCATAGAGTTCATAAGGATCATCGATCTTATCAATCGCATCTCGATCTTCTGAGGCTTCATACTGCGCCACTTTTAGCTTAATCAGCCGTTGGTAGCTGTACATGGAACCCAGCAAGACAACAAAACTGCTCAACCATCCGATCTGGAAATTGATGTAAGTGGACCATCCCAAAATGAGCAGCAGCAGCATGAGTGTCTGGACGATAAGTAGGGCTTTAGCGCGTCTCATCGTCCTCATCTTCGTCATCAAGGTATTTTTGGTGGTTGTAGCGCGGGTCTTTGGCAAGCTTTTCAAACTCTTTGTACTGCTTTGAGTAGGCCTTGTAGATGTTCAAAAAAGCCGCAGCGATCCCGATAAAAACACCAACCCACAAAAGCCAGCCGATGCCCGTAAGGTGGCGCAGTCCCAGTCCGATGCCTACACCGATCAGTACTGCCACTACCATAGAAATGCCCAAAGATAGGCTCTCCGCCCCCTCGATGATGGGTTTTAAGCGCGGTTTTTGTTCTTCAGACATGAAGCTGTCCAAACACCCGCGCGGAGGCTGCGATGGTCTCTTCAATCATGGCATCGGTGATAGCGGTAGAGATGAAGCCTGTCTCAAACTGAGAGCAAGCGAAGTAGAAGCCCTCTTCAAGCATCCCACGGTGAAACGCGGCAAAACGCGCCGTATCACTGCGCAGGGCGTCATCAAAGTTCATGACGGGCGCATCATTAAAGAAAAAGCCAAACATCGACCCGCGTACGTCTACATGTAAGGCGATACCGTGCGCATCCGCTGCCGCTTTCATCCCCTCAACCAGACGGCGTGCCCGCGCTTCAAGCGTCTTAAGCACCGTCGCGTGGGCTTTGAGTTTTTTAATGGCAGCCAGTCCTGCTGCCATCGCCACCGGATTGCCGCTAAGTGTTCCGGCTTGATAGACCGGGCCTTCGGGTGAAAGTTGCGCCATAATCTCACGGCGACCGCCAAAAGCACCCACAGGCATACCGCCTCC
>DZBC01000045.1 GCA_022729835.1 Sulfuricurvum sp.
TATCATGCGCGATCATTTTTAAGGAGCCAATATGAGCAAACGATTCGATGAAGCGGCCAAAACTTGGGATCAAAACGACACACGCACCCGCCTGTCGACCAATATCGCCCGTGCGGTGCAAGAGCAAGTGCGGCTTGAGCCTAGCATGCGGCTGATGGATTTTGGCGCGGGGACGGGGCTGCTGAGCGAGCGTCTCGCCCCCTTGGTGCGCAGTATTGCCGCTGTTGATGTTTCTCCTGGAATGCTCAGCGAACTTGAGCAAAAGGAGTCCATCAAAAGCGTGGTGACGCCTTATTGCCGCAACATCTTGCATGATCCGCTGGAGGGAGATTTTGACGGAATCGTCAGCGCGATGGCGCTACACCATGTGGAAGATACCCGCGAACTGCTGAAGGTCTTTTTTGAGCATCTCAAGAGCGGCGGTTTTATCGCACTATCTGATCTGGACGCGGGGTGCTTGAATCCATCTGTCTTGAAGCGGGATTTGAGAAGGTTTCGTTTGTGACGGCGCACCGCGTTGAGCGTGAAAACGGGCGTGAATACCCAATTTTTTTGCTCAGTGCTTACAAGCCTTACATGTAAGGACTCAAAGATCGAGTCGGTGTGCGTCCACTTGCACGACGCGCAGCGATGGGTAGTGTAGTGCGCTAAGGCGGCGTCCGTAGGCGCATCCCGTATCGATGCCGACAAAATACTTGCGGATGAGTGGCTCTTTATAAGGGGTATGACCGAAGACGTTGAAGAGCTCATAACCCGAAAAATCTTCCCATTCATGCATCGATGTATGCTCTTCTAAGCGGCTCCATGCGAGTTTTTCACGGTATTTTGGTTCATCTTTTCGCCCGAAATAGGGCAGCCCAAAGCCGTGAGTGATGAAAAGCCGATCTTCAAGCAGATAATAAGGCAGACGGCTCATCCACTCCAGATGTTTGACAAGCTGGGCGTCGTGGAGCGCATAACTTTCGATGGTGGCCGCTCCGCCCCACGCTTTGGAGCTAGACCAGATCTGCGCGTCGCCATGCCCGAAATAGCGCAGCATCATCAGCTCATGATTGCCCATCACACAGCGATAGCCGCGCTCCATCACAAGGGCTATGAGTAATCGGCTGTGTCGGCCTCGATCAACCAGATCGCCGGTAAAGACAAGATGCTCATCCTCTCCGATCTTTTGGATCAGATCAAGGACGCTGTGGTAGCAGCCGTGGGCGTCGCCGATGATCCAGTAGCTTGGTGTATTCATGTGCATCCTTTGGCGCGGGCATGTTTTAGGCGCGTACTGTAGCAAAAAAAGCAGCGGTTTACATGGTCGAGAAGCTTTGGCGCGGCGGCTTGACGCCCTGCTTGGTTCATGCTACGCTTAGGGTGATGCAAACGCCCAAAGGATACCCATTATGACCCTGAGCATTCTCTTTGACAACATTCCCTACGACGCACGCTTTAAGAGCCTTTGGGGATTCTCTTGTCTTATACAGACCCCAGAGCAGACGACACTCTTTGATACCGGAAGCAACGGCAGGGTACTGCTTGAACACATGAAACTACTGGGTATCGACCCGCTTGCGATTGATACTTTGGTGCTTTCGCATCATCACTGGGATCACACCGGAGGGATCGATTCAATCATGGAGGTTAACCCCAAGTTGCATCTTGTTGCGCCCGCTTCACTCTCCAAACGGTGGCTAAGCGATCTGAAATCCCAGTGCCGTAGCCTCAGCGTCTGCGATGCCCACTATCAAAAGCTAGGGTTCGGACTCGCTACTACAGGCGTGATGCGCACCGGCGATACGCCTGAGCAGGCCTTGATGATCGAGACTTCAGAGGGAGTGGTGTTGATCACCGGATGCGCCCACGCCGGTATCGTAGCGATGGCCCAAAGGGCGATAGAGTTGAGTGGTGCGGAGATTGCACTCATGATCGGTGGATTTCATTTGGTGGATCAAAGCAGCGCCGAGCTTGAAGTGGTGATTGCGCAGCTTTCGCAGATGCCCATACACCGTTTTTGCCCTACCCACTGTAGCGGCGCCGAGGCGATTGCGCTCTTTGAGAAGCGTTTTGGTCCACGGTGGATACGCGCAGGGGTAGGGGCAGTCATTGAGCTTGAGATCACTTAGCCGACTTGTCGGCGGTGCTGCGCACGCTGTTTAGGTTACATGTACAAATCTTTGATCCGCTTATAAACATGATAAGATTCGAAAATTTATAACGCTAAGCAGGCTTGATGTGAATCTTCTTATTTTTTTGATCGGCGGCGCAATTTTTATCGCTTTTGTCCACTTTTTGAGCACGCCGAAGCTAAGCGACCGCGTGGTTGCGTTTGATACCATGGGCATTATCGCCGTCTCGCTGCTGGTGGTGCTCTCGCTACGAAGCCAAAGCGCGCTCTACCTTGATGTTGCCTTTGTCTTTGCGCTGATCGGCTTTATCGGCACCATCTTATTTGCCCGTTTTAATGTTGCAAGGCGCGACGATGCTTGAGCTGCTCGGTTTTGTGCTCGGTTTTGTCGGCGCACTCTTTTTGCTACTAAGTGCTCTGGGGCTTTGGCGTATGCCCGATACCCTTAGCCGTATGCACGCCGCCACCAAAGCCTCCACCCTTGGTACGCTCTTAGTGATCGCGGGGGCTATCTGCTATGCGCCGCATCTTTGGTTCAAGTTGATACTTCTGGGGCTATTTGTGCTACTCACCAATCCGCTCTCTTCATCAATTCTGGCACGTAGCAGCTATATCAAAGAGGGTTTTTATCATCCCGACGGGGTCGATGCGCTCAAAGAGGAGCGTTCATGATTGACTTTCTTATTCTCTCTATTTTACTTTCACTACTGGTTGCAAGCATCATGATTGTCTTTAGCGAAGATCTAAGCCATAGTGTCATCACCTACATGGGTTTTGGCCTAGGCAGTACCCTACTTTACTTTCTTTTTAGTGCTCCGGATGTGGCGCTGACCGAAGCGGTCATTGGGGCGGGGATCAGCTCGACGGTCTATCTGGTCGCGCTACTGCAAACGAGTGTGCATGAATCTTAAACGTACCCTAAGGGTAGAGACCCTGCTCGTTGCTTTATTGGTTTCGGTCACAACCTTGGTACTGATGCAGATTTTACTTAACCTCCATCTTGCAGGTCACTCGCTCGGCGATGAGATTTTGCACATCAACGCCGCCTCTACCCAGAGCGCCAACGCCGTCACCTCGGTAGTCACCTATTTTCGCGGACTCGATACATTGGGTGAGGTGAGTATTTTGTTTTTGAGTATCTTTGGAGTGGCACTACATATGCCAAGGGGTAGTAAAAATCTCTTTAGCTATCACAACACCCTGCTGTATATCGGTGTCTCCATTCTCTTTCCGCTGATGCTGCTTTTTGGGGTCTATGTGATTTTACACGGCCATCTTAGCCCCGGGGGTGGTTTTCAAGGCGGGGTGATTATTGCCGGTGCCTTTTTGCTACGTTTTCTCACCTATGGCGATCATTATGAGCTTAAAGAGCGCGTCGTTAGCTTAAGCGAATCGCTCAGCGGCGCGGGATTTATTGTGCTGGGGCTACTTGGGTTGTTGGTCGGTGACCGTATCTTTACGCAGATTTTGCCCTTAGGCACATTGGGCGAGCTTTTGAGCGGCGGGGTGATTGAGTTGATCTATATTTTTGTCGGTCTTAAAGTCTCGGCCGAAATTTCCCTTTTGGCCGAACACTTTGTAAAGGCGCACAATGTTTGATTCTTTGCATCCCCTCATCACGATGATTAGCCTAGCTATTTTCGGTGTCGCACTTCTTGGTGTACTTGTCAAAAAAAACCTCTTTAAAATCTTTTTGGCCTTCTCCGTCGCCGAATCGGCGCTCTTTCTCTTTTTTATCGGCAACCACTACACACCGGGGCTTAAAGCCCCCATTGCGGCTGATGGAATCACCCGCTTTGACCCCGCTTTTATGGTCGATCCGCTCCCTCAGGCGATGATTTTGACCACCATTGTTATCGGTATTGCCGTAAGCGCTCTGGGGCTTTCGATGGTAATTCGCTACTACAAACTTACGGGTCACATGAGAATCGATAAAATGGATGAACTCGGAGAAGAGCAATGAGCCTGCTACTGTTTATTCTTTTACCGCTTTTAGCGATCTTTTTAATGCCTTTTTATCGCGCCTATCTGCACTATGTGAGCACGGTGCTCTCCATGGCACTCTTTGGCCTGGCGCTTACATGTAAGGCCGCGTTGCCGCTTGTAGAGCGCGTTGCCGTCGATTTGCCATTGGCCATTACCTTTGAGCTTAGTAGTGTTTCGTGGTTGCTGGTCACTCTTTTTACCCTCTCGATGAGCCTCTTTTCGCTCTATCATCTGCGATTTAGTAGCAATAAAGCCCTTTTTGTCGGCACGAATATGCTGCTTGTCGGGGTCATCGGATTGGTGCTGAGTCGCGACATTTTTAATATCTACATCTTCTTTGAGATCAGCTCAATCAGCGCCTATCTGCTCACCTCGCTCAATCAAGATGCCAAAGCCTACGGCGGAGCGATTCGCTATATGATTATCGGCGCTTTTGCTTCGCTCTTTTTTCTGCTTTCAATCATGCTTATCTACCTCACGATCGGCGTGCTTGATCTACAGATGATTGCGCAGCGTTTTAATCTGATCGATGAGCAGGTGCAATATCTGATTCTACTCTCGCTCTTTATTGCGCTGGGAATCAAAACCGAACTCTTCGGGCTTAACTTCTGGGTTCCCGATGTCTATCAGGCTTCGCGTAGCGCCGTTAGTGGACTCTTTAGTGCCATGCTCTCTAAGAGCTATCTCTTTTTGCTCTTTCATTTGGCCTATCTCTTACATGTAAGTACTTCGCAGATGGCCTTTTTAACGCTCGTTGCCGCGCTGACCTTTGCCGTTGCCGAGTTTTCGGCGCTGAAAAGCCGTGAAACCAAGCGAATTTTTGCCTTTTCGACACTGGGTCAAATCGGACTGATTGCATTGGCGCTCTCATACGGCGACACGGCTTTGACCGAAGCGGCGCTCTTTTTGATCATTGTCCATGCACTCGCCAAACTGATGCTCTTTTTGGCGCTCGACCTGTTGGAGCGCCGCTTGGGCTCGACCAAAAGCGAGATCTTTGCGCGTTTTGAGTCGCTCTTTTTAATGGCTGTTTTTACCGTCGGGGCACTTTCGCTGCTGGGTATTCCCCCTTTTGCGGGTTTTGCGGCCAAGCTCTCGCTGCTCAAAGGGCTTGCCGGACTTGAGGCGTATGGGGCGATGGCGCTCATTTTGACCGTTTCGCTGATTGAAGCGGCCTACCTCTTTAGACTCTTAAGCGGCTTTCGCCAAGGGGAGCAGAAAATGGTCGTAACGCTCTCGCCTCTTGAGCGGCTTATTTTTGGTGTCATGATGTTTGCCCTATTGCTCTTGGGTCTGATGCCGCAGCCGCTGTTAGCGCTGTGTCAAGAGGCGGCGCAAGCCATGCTGGGAGGCTATCATGCTGCACTTTGAAGCCACGCTTTTAGGTCATCTCTTTTTCGGTCTGAGCCTTTTGGTGATTGTTGCGTTGCTACGCAAAAATGACGGTCTTTGGCACCTACTATTGCTAGGCTCGCTTGGCATCATCTTTTATGCCTCTAGCCTGGTGACGCTCTTTATCGGTTGGGAGATGATGGGATGGAGCGGCTATTTTATCCTCTCCAAAACGGCGCGTGTTTCAACGCTTCAGCGCTATATCCTTTTTAATCTCGGCGGTGCTTTTGCGCTGCTTGGGGCTATTGCGCTACTCTTTAGCTTTATGGGCAGCATGATGCTATGTGATATCGACCTAACGCTACTGCCCGTTTGGGCACTGCATAGCGTGAGCGCTCTGGTGCTGATTGCCGTTTTTGTCAAGTCGGGCATTATCGGGGCGCACGACTGGGTGGTTGACAGCTACCAAGAGGCAAGCCCGCTCTTTAGTGCCGTCTTGAGCGCCATTCTCTCTAAAGCGGGAATCTATCTTTTTATTGTCCTTTTACTCAAACAGCCCCACGATGAGCGCGTGCTCTTTGAGCTGATGGCGTGGCTGGGGGCAATCACCTCGGTAGTAGCCACCTTTAAGGCAATCAGTCAAGATGAGATCAAGCGTCTTTTGGCCTATTCGTCGATTGCACAGCTAGGCTACATCATTACCGCTTTGTCGCTCATGCAGGCCTACGCGCTTGAGGCCGCGCTCTATCACACCGTGATTCATACGCTGGTCAAACTGCTACTTTTTGTCAATGTGGCTGCGATAATGGCGATTACCGGCAAAGAGCGCTTTAGTGAACTCGGCGGTCTGCTTTACCGCGTTCCGCTGCTCTTTGTGCTGCTTGTGATCGGCATTATCGCTCTGGCAGGTATGCCGCTGCTGGGGGGCTTTAACGGTAAGTTTTTGCTCTATACGGCACTGCTGGAAGAGAAGCGTGCACTGCTCTTGGCGACGGTCATGTTTAGCTCAGCGAGTGCCTTTTTGTACTGCTACAAGCTGGTGTACGGCATCTACTTGGGGCAGAGACCTCATGATGAGAGTCCTTTACATGTAAGCCCCAAAAGCTACTATATTCCGCAACTACTCAGCGCCGCTTTGCTGATTTTGCTGGGGTTTTTGCCCGCACTGCCGACACCGCTGTTTAGTGCTATCGGGGTCGAAGCGGGCTTTTCGGCGCTGGAGTTTACCAAGCCCTCAATCCTCAATAGCCCCTTCGGTAGCTTTAACGGCGCGGTGCTGATGAGCGCGTTTGGGGTGGTTTTTGTACTGATTTTGGGGCTTTTGCAGAGGGTTCACTCCAAAGCCAAAGCGGCTCAAAACGCCCAAGATATCAGCTACTGCGGCGAGGTTCCAAAAGCCGGAGTCAATCTGCACTTTGGCTACGGCATGGGTCATGAGCTAGGCCGTATCGGCTTTATCGCCTTTATTCTACGCCGCCAAAGCAGACGTTTTTGGGACTATTTAAACCTGATTGTCGGTGACCTCTCGATTTTACTACGCTCACTCTACGCGCTGGGTACACAGCACATCTTGTTGCTATCGCTTTTGGGCTTTACCCTACTGCTTTTAGGAGGCCTATAAATGGTGCTGATTGATTGCTTCTTGATGCTGCTTTTGGCTTACGGGTTCGGGTTTTTATACTACGGGCTCTATCGTAACCTCAGTGCTCGGGTACACGGGCGCTTTGGCCCCTCACTCGCGCAATCCTTTTTTGACAGCGTGAAGCTTTTTGTCAAAGAGCAAAGCACGACGTTTGGGTGGATGTTTTATGCGGGGCCTATTATTATGGCGACGGGGGCGGTGCTCAATGTGCTCTTTATCCCCTTTATCAACCACGGCGACTCTTTGCAAGGGCTAAGTAGCTCTGCAAATCTGATTGTCGTGCTTTATTTGATGGTGCTGGGACCGCTGGGCAATGCACTGGGTGTGGGCAGTAACGGCAATCCGTTTGGGGTCATGGGTATTACGCGCGGCCTTACCCGACTCATTGCGCTGGAGCTGCCCTTTTATCTGGCGGTGATCGGCGTGATGATCGATGCGGGGAGTGCCGATTTTAGCGCTATTTTTGAGGCGCAGAGCCAAGAGATGAATCTGCTGAAACACCCTCTGCTTTTTATGGCGGCTTTTATCTCGTTTTTGGGCTTTATGGGCAAATCTCCCTTTGATGTGGTGGGGGCACCACAAGAGGTCTACAGCGGCCCTGCCACCGAGTTTAGCGGTAAGTTTTTTGCCCTGCTGCTGAGCCAAAGCGCGATGTTTAGCTTTGCCAAGTTGCTCTTGATGGTCAACCTCTTTTTAGGCGGCGCCGATGATTTGGGTGATTTGGTGCTGAAAACCTTTGTGCTCTTCGTGGCAGCAACCTTTATCGGCAGCGTCTATGCCCGCTTTAGCACGATTCAGAGTGTCGAATTTTTAATGCGTATTCCTACGCTACTGGGCATAGTCGGCCTGGCGTTACTATAGAGGAGAGATGATGGAAGAGGGATTTAACGCCTATCGGCAGAGCTTGGAGAGCGAAGAGCAGAGTATCAAAAGTACCCAAAGCGTGGTTGAGCAGGCCATTGCGTGGTTTCGCGCGCATAGCATGTTTGTGCTGGCCTACGGCACGGGGTGCGGAGCTATCGAAATGCCGCCCACCTTTACCAGCCGCTACGACATCGAGCGTCTGGGCGTGGTGGGCGTAGCCACCCCCAGACAGGCCGATATTTTGATCGTCTCGGGCTACTGCTCTCCCAAAACGCTCAAGCGCGTCATTCGCAGCTATGAGCAGATGAGCGATCCTAAATATATCATCGGCCTGGGAAGCTGCACGATCAACGGCGGCATGTACTGGGACAGCTACAACACCATCAAAAAACTCGACGACTTCTTGCCGGTCGATATGTACGTCAACGGCTGTATGCCCCGCCCCGAAGCGCTGATCGAGGGGTTTGTGAAGCTACAAGAGAAGATTCGCCTCAATAGCAGCGAAGCGGGCTACATCAAGTACCGTGATAACTACGCACACTACCGCGCCAACCAAGAGCGGCTCTTCGGCGCTCAAGTCGCGCCTAGCTATGAAGAGAATTTTGCGGGGATGAACTGATGCAAAACTTGATGCAACACTTTGAGATCATCCAAAAAACCCCTACCCTCTATGCCTTACATGTAAGCATTGAAACGCTCTTTAACACCTTGCACCATCTACGCTACCAAAGCGATTTTATCACCCTCTCACAGCTTACATGTACCGATTGGATTGAAGAGGAGCGCTTTGAGTTGGGCTATATGCTCACCAACCTAGAGCGAAACTGCAACCTGATGGTCAAGTGCTTCATTGGCCGAGATGACGTTACGGTAGCAAGCGTCGTCACCCTTTTTCCTCAAGCCGAGGTGATGGAGCGTGAGCTGCATGAGATGTTTGGAGTCGGCTTCGAGGGCAACGACACCCTTTATGACTTCGCGCTGGAGGATTGGCAAGACCTTCCGCCCATGCGCCGTGAGTTTGACACTCTTGCTTATGTGCAGAGTCACTACGATTTTCGTGACGGACGCGATGACAATCTGGATGTCAAAGAGCAGATCAAAATCCGCAAAGCGGCTGCCAAAAGCGCCAAGGAGGCTCAAGGTGGAGCGTAAAACCATTACCATTTTTCACGGTCCGCAGCATCCCGGGATCACCGGAAATATGAGCGTGGAGCTTGAGCTGACGGGCGAAACCATCACCAAAGCCCGCACCCACGTGGGCTATCTGCACCGCGGTTTCGAGAAACTTATCGAGCGGCGTACCGTGATTCAGGCCTTTACCATCGTCTGTCGTATCTGTGTGCCCGAGCCCGACCCCAACGAGGCCAATTTTGCCCTGGCCGTGGAGCAGCTTGCGGGCATTGAGGTGAGCGAAAAGGCAACCTATATCCGCGTGATGGTGCTGGAGATGGCACGTTTGGCGGCACAACTGCTCTGGATGGCGGGGCAGAGCGGTTCGGTGGGGCTAGGCACCGTGGGGCAGTGGAGCATCTATGATCGGGATCTGATTTTAGATCTTTTTGAAGCACTCACGGGTGGGCGGGTCTATCATATGTATATTTACCCGGGCGGAGTGCGTCGAGAGCTTCCGGAGGGGTTTTTAGAGCGCCTCGGTGCGCTGCTGGATTATCTGCAAAAGCGTCTGGTTGAATACGACCGACTTTTTTTTGACAACGCCTCTTTTCAAAAACGCGCCATCGGTGTTGGGGTGGTGAAGAGCGAAGAGGCGCTGCATCTAGGCTACGTCGGTCAGGTACTACGCGGATGCGGCCTAAAACGCGATGTTCGACGCGATAATCCCTACTTCAATTACGCGGCGCTGGAATTTGATATTCCTACCCAAAGCGGCGGCGATGTCTTTGCCAGAGCCTTGGTGCGCCGAGCCGAAATGCGCGAATCGATCAAGATTTTGCGCCAAGTCATTGCACAAATGCCGACCGAAGGCGCGATCATGCAAAAGCTTCCCAAACACCGCAAATTCACCCTCCCCAAAGAGGATACCTACGTGGCAGTCGAATCGGCGCGCGGAGAGTTTGGCTACTACATGGCCGGTGACGGTAGCGAGATGATTCGGCGGATGCAGGTCAAAGGCCCTTCGCTGATTCACGGCTTTACCCTTTTAGAGTCTCTGTTGGTAGGCGAAGAGCTCTCCAACGTGGCGCTGATTATGAATTCGCTGGGCATCTGTCCGCCCGAAATTGAGAGATAAACGATGAAAATTCAACTTAAAAACAGTATAGCTCCGCTGGGAGCGCTGAAGAAGATTTTTGAACACCCCAAAACCCTCTGCTATCCCGAGGTGAAAGCCCAAAACGTCACGGGATACCGTGGCTTTCATATTAACGACCTCTCTACATGTATCGGCTGCGCCAACTGCCAAGATGTCTGCATGAACGAAGCGATCGATATGATTGCCATTGATGTGGACAAAAATCCCAAAAACAACAGCGGCTGTATTCCCCGCATCGACTACGGACGCTGCTGCTGGTGTTCGCTCTGCACCGACGTCTGTCCACCCGATTCGCTCAAACTTGAGAGCGAGTGTATTTGGGCCGATGATGACAGCAACCGATTTTTGTATCTGCCCAAGGATAAGCCATGCTAGGAAAGTTTATTTTGCTCTTTTTGGTCTGGGTCGGCTTGACCAATTCGTTGCATTATCAAGAGCTCATCGCGGGTGCCGGCGTGGCCTTTGTCATAACCTTTTTGACCTCAAAGTCTGGACTGCATATTGCTTGGTCTGCGGTAATTCGCCGCTACCTGCGCTTTATTCCTACCTTTATCATTGCGCTGGTGCGCTCTAACCTTGAAGTCGCCCGCATTGTGCTAAGCCCCAAAATCACCGTTCGCCCGGGCATCGTAAAGCTACACACCTCGCTCAAGAGCGATCACGACAAACTTCTCCTTGCCAACGCCATCACCCTCACCCCGGGCACCCTGACGATAGAGCTACGCGGCGACGCACTCTTTATTCATGTGCTGGATCTGCATACCCAAGACATTGCACAGTTGCACAGAGAGATTATTGAGCCTTTTGAGTCGTTGTTGCAAGAGGCCCCTGTGCGTATACATGACTGCACGATGCATATAACGGCGCATCCGGCCACCAATCGCGCAGAACATCCGGCCACTTGG
>DZBC01000046.1 GCA_022729835.1 Sulfuricurvum sp.
CCAACATTGATGCTCACCACTGAAACCAAGGTTGAGCTCAAGGAGCAGGGCAAAAAGCTCGGTTTGACGGGATGGATCGTCAAGCCCTTTAATCCGGCACAGCTTAAACAGGCGATCACACGGGTGTTGCGCCTGCCGGCTTAAGGATTACATGTAATGATACTATTACAAAACGTTGAGATGTTGCTAGAGCACATCCGAATTGTTGAAGAGGAGACTATCTCCCTTTCGCGAGAGTCAATGCTCAAGCTTTCGGGCTTTTTGGAGCGTCAGGGTATCGCTGTTGATGATGAGGTGACCGAAGCACTGCAGTATCAAGATATCATCGCGCAGCAGCTCAGTGCGACCATCGAAGCGATTGAAAGCGTTCAAAAGAACATTCATCAGTTCAACCACGCTTTTCGTGAAGATGAGAAAATCGCCGTTTCAAGCTTTGAGAACCTACAAAACAAGCTCTCAAGTGCGATTGCAAGGGCACAAGAGAAGCGCAAGGCATTTTCGGGCAACGTGCACCACACGAACGACGATGATGCGATAGAATTTTTTTAGGAGAGAGTATGGCGACGATCATGGTTGTAGACGATTCAAAAACGGTGCGAAGCTATCACGGCTCGATTCTAAAGGGGCTGGGATATTTAGTGATCGAGGCAGAAAATGGTATGGAGGCGCTCGAGCGCTCGCTTGATGGGGATATTGATCTTTATCTGGTGGATGTGAACATGCCGGTAATGGATGGCTATTCCTTTATCGGCGAGTTGAGAAAACAGCCTCAACACCTACTGACTCCGGTCGTAATGATCACTACCCAAGCTCAGGAGATTGACAAGGTCGAAGCGTACAAAGTAGGTGCAAACCTCTTTGAGACCAAGCCGATCAAACCCGATCAGCTCAAAGCCTACGTCGAACTGCTCGTGCAGACATAAGGAGAAGCGATGAACCCTCTACTCGAACAGTTTTTACAAGAGGCGCGTGAAAACCTCAGCTTTATTGATCAAAATCTTGAAAATATTGGTTCAGAAGATCCAGAGTTACTTAATTCTGTTTTTCGTGCTGCACACACCCTCAAGGGGGGGTCGGGTATTGTTGGGTTTGAATCGGTCAAGCAGATCACCCACAGCGCAGAAGATCTGCTTGATATGTTACGCGGCGGCAAGCTGGTATTTGCAGAAGGGATGGTTGAAGCGCTCTACAACGCTTTTGATGAGGTAATGAATCTGATCGAAGCGGCTGAAGAGAGTGAAGAGATCGTCGAAGTCGATTCTCAGCGCATCGCAGCGATCATTGACGATCTTAATGCCCAAATGGGCAAGCAAAACGAGGATGAAGCGCCTTGGCAGTGTCCGTTTCGTCCGATTCGAGAGCTGAGCAATGTTGTCAATATGCAACTTGATTTTTTGCAGCACTTTGATGAGACACTCCCCTTTAGGCAAGAGCATCTTAGTGAGGCGCTACTCGAGCAGCCCCAGCTTTATGCGGTCTATTTTGATGTGGATGACTCTTGTATGGTTTATGGCAATGATCCCGTCTATACCCTTTCGCTTTTGGGGGAGCAGGTTGTGGGCATACATGCGTGTATGCACCAAAACAGTGCGCGCGCCATTCTCAGCGGAATGGAAGATCCTGATGGATTGATTTTGAACACGCAATTGACCGCCTTTATCTACGCACCCTATGCCCAGATTGAAGATGCACTTTTTAACTTTATTGATGAGTTGGAGATGCAGGTGCTTGATATTGCCACGCTTTTAGGCGTGGATGAGGGCGAGAGCGGCCATCAGCTCGATTTGCTCAAAGAGTTACATGTAACATCCGATACAGAGGAGCTCTCCCATGCGCTTGCAAAGGTAATGCCGCTGATTGGCAATGAGACCCTTCAGTATCGACAGTTACAACGACTCAATAAGCTGCTAGACAATATCGAAGTCAAGGATCTGCCCGCACTCAAGGGCTTCTTTGCAGCGCTACGTGCTGCGGTGCCCTATAGCTATGAGACGGCCGATGATCTGCCGCAAGAGGTACCTGTGGTTGCCAAAGCTGCGTCAGGTCAGAGCGAAGTAGCCAAAAGCACACTGCCCGATGCGGTGCTTACAAGCAATATGACGGCTATCTATGCTCAACAATACCGAGTGCTTGAGCTCTTAGAGCAGGTGCCCGATGGATGGGAGCGTGTGGTAGAGATCATGGAGCGCCTGCGCCGCTATGAGCCGCAGATGCCACAGTTTGAGACTCCTGAGGCGATGAAGGGGTGGTTACGTGTCAGGCTTGGTTACCATGAAGAGATTAGCGAGTCTCACATCACTCCAGCAGCGCCTGTTGCGCCGGAGCCTACAGTGACCAAGCCAGAAGTGCAGAGTGTGGTGATGGATGTGCCAGAGGAGTCTTCGCCTGTGCACATCGTCACACGCCGCGGTGAACCTGGAGGCGAAGATAAAAAAGCAACCACCAAAAATGTGATTGGTAAAACCGTCAAGATTGATCAGGAGTCGATCGATCATCTAATGAATATCGTCGGTGAGTTACTCGTAGCCAAAAACTCTCTACCTTATCTGGCCGACAACGTCCATACGATGAACAACGAGTTGATCAAGCGGGCCATTATGGAGAAGTACACCTTCATTAACCGCCTCTCTGAGCAGTTGCAGGATTTGATCATGTCGATGCGGATGCTGCCCATATCGTATGTCTTTGACCGTTATCCCAAGCTGGTGCGTGAAATATCCAAAAATTTGGGCAAAAAAGTGCGTCTGGTGATGAATGGTGGAGAGACCAAGCTTGATAAAAATATGATCGAGATGCTCGCCGACCCGATGATTCACATCATGCGTAATTCACTTGATCACGGTATCGAAACTCCTGAGGTGCGTCGCAAAAAAGGCAAGGATGAAGAGGGGCTGGTAAGCCTCAACGCTTATGCCCAATCAGATAAGATCATTATCGAAATCATTGATGATGGAACCGGCATCAATATAGAGCGTGTGGTGCAAAAGGTGCTTGAAAAAGGGTTGATGAGTCTGGAGCAGGTCGAAGCCCTAAGTGACAAGGAGCGTGCAGAGCTGGTATTGCTAGCAGGGCTTTCGACTGTTGATACCATCAGCGAATACAGCGGGCGCGGCGTGGGCATGGATGTAGTGCGCAAATCGATTGAGAGCTTTGGCGGAACTATAGGGATCGCCACCAAGCCCAATCAGGGCACGACCATCACCCTTTCGATTCCTGTTTCTTTGGCGGTGACTTCACTCTTGCATATCACCATGAGTGGTGTGCATTATGGCTTGCCGATGGAAAATGTCAATGAAATCGTCAAGATCGAACGTGACCGGATTGAATACCTGCACAACGAGCCCTTTGTCTATATTCGTGGTGACGTGATTCCATTGCTCTTTATCAAGAGTATGCTCGATGAAAAGGTGCTTCATGGCAAAGCCTTGCCCATTGTGGTGCTGAGTGTCAAGGGCAATTTATTGGCTGTAGTGGTCAACGAACTGCTCGGTCAGCTTGATGTTGTGCAAAAACCACTCGAGGGGGTGATGGAGAATCATCCGATCTTCAGTGGCACCGCGTTGTTGGGCAATGGCCAGATTATCATGGTTCTTGATCCTATCGGCGTGTTGGGCATCGCCCATCAGCTCAAGCTGGCATACGAGCAGGTGGGCTAGAATATGATTAGCTACCTTCTCTTTCGCGTGGAATCTCTGCACTACGCAATTCTGCTTGAGCAGATCAACCGTATCGTCAATGTGGATGAGCTGACGCCGGCAGTCGGCAGAGATAAGGCGTTTGCAGGATTGATGCACTTTGAAGAGAAGATCGTTGAGGTCTACAGTTTTCGTGCCATGATCGGCAAGGCTCATTACATGTACAAGGTGCAGATGATGCTTGAGGAGCTCAAAGAACAACACAAGGTTTGGATTGATGCCCTCGATGAAGCAGTGCATTGTGGCTGCGCGTTTACAAAGACCACTGATCCGCATGCGTGCCATTTGGGTCAATGGATCAATCACTTCTCCACCAACGATGATCTGGTCAATGAGACCAAGCGCCACCTTAACCGCCACCATCAAGCGCTACACAAATCGGCCATTGGGGTGCTGGAGTTGCGTCAGCATGATGCCGAAGCGGCCAAAGCGCAGGTAGAGGGGCATGTACGGGGTTTTTACAGCCAAACAGTGGCATATATCGATCAGATGGCAAAGCATGCGCAACAGGTGGCTTGGGATTCGCAGCGGCTGCTTATGATGCGCGATGCCAAAGGGGGATTGTTCGGCCTTTTAGTGGATGTGATTGACGATATCGTCGGGGTCGAAGAGGAGTGCATCATGCGCAGTACTGCGTTGGCGCGTGAGGGCAGGTATATCAAAATTATCGGTGCGATGGAGCACAATCAGAGGCTCCTAAGCGTTATTGAAACCATCACCATACCCAAAGGAAAAACATGAAAGATCTAATCATATTTGAAGTGGCTAAGAATCGCTATGCGATTGATATTGAGCACATCCAGCGTATTACACAGATTCCGATGATTACCGACATTCCCAGCGCACACCCTTATGTGGAGGGGATGATGTCGTATGAGAACCGTGTGGTCAAGGTGGTGGGCTTTCGCCAGATGGTAGGGCTGAAGACTTATGATGAAGAGCTCAAGGCGCTTTTTGAAGAGATGAAACAACAGCACAAAGTGTGGGTAGATACCCTCCAAAACAGTATCCAAAAAGGGGTATCTTTTCACCTTACTACCAATCCGCACATGTGTAATCTGGGAAAGTGGCTGGACAACTTCACCTCTTATGATGATCATGTCAGCCAAATTCTCAAAGAGCTCAACGATTTTCACAAACGGCTACACACTTCGGCGATTGATATCATCGAGACGGCCAAGAGCGATCCGACCAAAGCCAGACATGAGGTAGACACGATGGTGATGGAGATCTACGACTCGACGATGCACCATATTAATCAGTTCATTACCGAATTTGAGATTGTGGCCAATTCACTCCAAAAGCTACTGCTTTATCATGGCAGTACGGGTGCATTTGCGATCAAGGTCGATACGATTATTGATATTGCCCATATTGATGATCATCAGATTCAGGCCTCCAACGAGAACAACCATGTCAGCGAATTTTTGGAGCTTAGTGGTGTGATTCAGCTTGATGGCAAACTGATCAATGTGATCAAGTCAATCTCCATGCCCCGCAGCGAGGTGGCGTAATGGGGGTACGTTTTGAGTCCGATTCGGTCTATTTTGAGGGCATTGTGCATGAGGATGCGGTGACGCCTTTGCGCGATTATTTGCAGCAAAGTGCTCCGCAGAGTGTGCGTTTTGATTTTGCTACCTGTGATGATATTCATCTTGCCGTACTGCAGGCGGTCATGACGTACCGTAAGCTCTACATGTGTGATTTTGCTTTCGGCAATGAAGTTAAGATCTATCAAAAGGTATTGGAGGGCTTTGAGCTCGGTGAAAACCATTGTCATTAGCAACCGCAAGGGAGGTTCGGCTAAAACCACTACAGCGGTCAATTTGGCGACACAGCTTGCCCAAGAGGCCTCGGTCCTACTGCTTGACTTTGATACTCAAGGACACGCCTCGATTGGTGTAGGGTGTGCTCCTTCGGAAAGTGTAGGGGTGCACTCGATCTTTTTGGGTGCGACTTTGAGCGAAACTTTTATTCCGACCGTGCATGATCGCCTGACACTTTCACCGGCACTTGTTTTTTTCGATGTCTATGAGTATAGTGATCTGCGCGGGGTGCTTAGAAGCCGCTTTAAGCGCGAAAAAATTGCTGACTTTTTTGATTACTGCATCATCGATACTCCGCCTACTTTTGATGCTCTACTCAAAAACGCCTTGGAAGTCGCGGATGCGGTTGTTATTCCCTTTGTGCCGCACCATCTAGGCGTGGTAGCGGTAGGGCAAATGATGCGCGCGATATACCAAAGCGCTGCTGTTTTGGAGCGTCCTTTAGCCGAAGTGGGGATTTTGCCGGTGATGTTTAATCCGCACATCAAAGAGCATCACGAGGCGCTTGAGAAGGTCAAAACCGCCTTTGGCAAAGAGAAGCTCTTTTCGCCGATCGGCGTGGATATCAAACTGTCTAAACAGTTTGAAACAGGTCAGCCGGTCGTACTCGCGGCGCAGCGTAGCAAGGGAATGAAAGATTATTGTACTTTTACGCGGGAGTTATTGCAGAGGATGGACGGGTAGAAGCGATGGGAGGCTTTGGCAAAGACTTACATGTAATGGAGCGAGAACACCTTTTTGAAGCGATTGAGCGCCATTTGATCCTCTCCAGGCATGATGCAAAAGGGAGAATCTTAGGAGCCAATGCTGGATTTTGCACGATTTTTGGAGATAAAGCGACCCAAGGGCCCAAAATCAATCCACTGCTTGAAGGGGACGAATTATCGCCTGAGCTGGCTACCATATTGGAGCAGGGTGAGACATGGCATGGTCGAAAAAGCTTCTATTTCGAACAAGAGCACGAAGTGATTGTGGATATGACCGCCATTCCGATTCTAACGCCGACTTTGAGTGAAATTCTGGTTTTGATTGAGGATGTAACCGCAGTGGTACATGCGGGTCGGGTGCAGCAAGAGCGGCAGATTCAGATGAAAATCGACCGCTTGATGGCGCAAAAGCAGCATCATCAGGAGATCAGCCGCATTAAAGACTCATTCCTGACCATCTTCACCCATGAATTGCGTACGCCGCTCAACGCGGTCATCAATTTTTCACGCCATCTCTTCAAGCATTTAAATGACATTCAACATAAAAAAAAGGCGTTGTTGCGTGAAGAAGCGAAGCTGATCGCGCAAAGTGGTGAGCAGATGCTCGATATGATTGACAATATCGCTTTGGCTATTCGTCTGCGTGATCGCGCCTTTGACCTGCAATATGAGTCACTGATTCTTTATGATACGGTCAAAAGCATCGGTGCCAAATTTGATCCCGACACGGTGATGTTGCACATCGAGATTGATGCGCTTCTCAGGATCGAGAGTGACTATAAAGCGATGACAGCGATTCTATACAATCTGGTCGGCAATGCCGTCAAATACGGACAGGGCATCACGAGGGTTACATGTAAGCAAGAAGGAGTCTGTTTTGTGCTTGAAGTCTCAGATAACGGTAGCGGATTCAAAGCAAAAGATGAGCGTCTGTTTCATCTTTTTGAACAATCCGACGCCGATACTATGACCCGCGAAGGGAAGGGTGCAGGGGTGGGACTCTATGTGGTCAAAAAACTCTGTGAGGCACTGGGTTATACGATAGAATTAGATCAAGACCGTCTCCTTGGCGGCGCACAGGTTCGGATTCACGGGAATACAAGGGGGTTACATGTATAACATTTTGATCGTAGACGACAATAAAAACAACCGAATGATCGTTCATTTGCTGCTAGAGGACTACAAAGAGGAGAATCAAGCGGTTCATTTTGAGATCGACGAAGCCGAAAATGGAGCGATAGCCGTCAATATGGCCCGCGATAAGCGCTATGACCTGATTTTCATGGACATTATGATGCCCGAACTCAACGGAATCGATGCTACTGCGGTGATCCGTAAGGCGGATGCCAAAGTGATGATTGTGGCCGTCTCGGCGATTGATGATCAGCAGCGCCAGAGGGATATTCTAAGCAATGGCGCGGAAGACTACATCTCCAAGCCGATTAATGCGGATATTTTCTATAGCCGTCTGAGCAACTATCTCTCTTTGATTGATGCGCGCCATCGCCAAAAATTCAATGCTGAAGCGCGCAATCTTTTTACCAAAGAGGTCTTCAACCGTAAGCTGATCTTTATGATGATCAACGAAGAGGCTTTGTCTGAATTTTGGGAGTATTATCTACTGGGTGAAGCCTTGCGCAGTGAAATGCTCAGCGATGTGGTGCGGGGAATTTATGCGCTTTGTGATCTGCAAAGAAGAAGGGGTACATATGGCGAAGTGATCGTGGAGGAGTCTGAAAAGATGCGCTATTTTACGATCACACAGATAGATGCACTCGATAATGCGGAAGTGAATACGATTATTCAGAAAAACAACATCACAAGCGGTTACAAAATGGCTCAAGGACGAATTACTTTTTCGTTAGTAGTCACGGCGGCCGTATCTGTAGTAGAGCCGCGCATGACAGTTCCAGTGCCCACACCAAAGCCTGTAGCCTCTCCCAAGCCACCCGTTCATGAAGCTGTATCCACAGCGGCTGCTTTTTCTACCTCCAAAGAGCTGCAAGTGTTTGACTACATGGAGATTGATGATTTGGATGAAGTAGAGCTCTATTTGGGCAAACTCAGCTCGCTTTTGCTGATTGTCGGTAGTAGTGATATCGAGTTGCATGAAGTGGAGGAAATTTGCGCTTATCTCGCACAGATCGCCAAGCTTCTGCGTACATATAACGAAGCGTACCGCATTGCACATGCGCTCGATGAACTCTCCTTGGTCATCGAACAGTATATGGATACGTTCCGTGAGAATTCTGGAGCTTTAGGGCCATTGGCCAACGCATTTAGCAACGACTTGATCACATGGCAGAGGATGATCTTTCATGACGGTGCACCGAGTGTCGATTTCCTTGATGACACGATCATCGCCAACGCGCAGATGATTGGTGCGATGCTGGCTCAGGATTCATCGGCTGAAGATACTGGTGATTTGGATGATATTTTTGACTTTTAAAGGGGTTACATGTATTGTGTCGAAGTAAAAAATGCTTGCAGTTGTTTTCTCAAAAGCGGCTTGAGTGCGTTTGCGGAGTTTGCCAACAAAGCTGAAGCCAAAGAGGAAGCCGAAGCGATGTTGCGCCTCATGAATGCAAACTTCTGCCATAAGCACCGCTTTGTGCTGACAGAATCAGTCGGAACCTATACGATCACCATTAGCCCCGCGCGCTAGAGGATCTGAAAAATCTCTTTGGCACGTGCCAAATCTTCGGGTGTGTCGATCCCAAAACCGGTGCTTGCCACCTTTACCATACTGATCTTTTGACCGTGATAGAGGGCGCGGAGCTGTTCGAGTTTTTCGATATCTTCGAGCGGTGCATCATCAAAGGCGCAAAAGGCCCGCAGGGATGAGCGATCAAAGCCGTAGATGCCGATGTGTCCGCAGTAGTGCGCTGCGCCGCTACGGTTAAAAGGGATAGGTGCACGGGAGAAATAGAGTGCGTTGTGATCATGGTCGAGCACCACTTTGACAAGGTTGGGATCTTCTGCCGCTTCGGGGTTGATGGCGTTGTAGCAGCTCGCCATGATGAAGCTTGAATGTTGCGCTTGAAGCTCTTTGAGCCGCTGCATCAAGGCATCAACGACTTCGGGTTCAATGAAGGGTTCATCGGCTTGAACGTTGATGATCAGTTCACCATCTTGAATACCCAGAATTTGGGCGCATTCGTTGATGCGGTCGGTGCCGCTTTTGTGGGTGTCAGAGGTGAGCATGGCTTCAACGCCGTGGGCCTTACATGTAAGCAAAATCTCTTCATCATCGGCGGCGACAACGACACGGTCGAGATGCGCGACCCTTTGGGCCGTGCGTACGACCATGGGTACGCCTCCGATATCGGCAAGCACTTTTTTGGGGAAACGGGTAGAGGCCATACGGGCAGGGATGATGATCATGGAGCAGCCTTTGATAAGGGTATAATGGCGACATTATTACATGTAAGGTGAGAAATGCAGCTATACCAAAAAAGTGACGGGTATTGCTACAACAGCGACTCGATCTTTTTGTATGGATTCATCAGCCACTTTACGCCCAAAGGCAGGGTGCTGGATGTGGGGGCGGGCTGCGGCGTGGTCGGACTCTTGGTGGCCCGTGATCATCCGAAGGTGGCCCTCGAGATGATCGAGTTGCAAAGTGCGTCCGCTTTTTTGGCACGCAAAAATGCGGAAGTGAATGGTATCGATACGACGGTGCATGAAGGCGACCTTCTCACCTTTGAGGATGCGCAGGGATTTGACTATATCGTCTCCAATCCCCCTTTTTATCATGAGGGGGCAGTGTTGAGCCAAAACGGCTCGATTGCTTGCGCACGCTCTGGCGCGTCACTTCCGCTTGAGCCGTTTGTGCACAAGATTGCCGCACTTCTGCGTCCGCGCGGACACTTTCTTTTTTGTTATGAGCCGCAACAGTTTGCGTTGTTGTGTGGCGCACTTGAACGTGCCAAATTAAGAGTCGTTGATGTACAATTCGTGCATTCAAAACCGCAGCGCGGCGCCACATTAGTGATGGTACACGCACGTAAAAACGCCAGAGCGCTGCTGAAGGTCTGGCCTCCGTTTTTTGCGTTTGAGGTGGACGATTTTTCAGAAGAAGCCAGAGCGCTTTATCAAAAAGCAAGGACGCATAGCATCAAATGCCTGATCTAATAACCCAAGAGGGTTTTCCTTTTGCCTTTCGTCCCAGCGCTTGTCATGAGTGCGGCGGCCGCTGTTGTACCGGTGAAAGCGGCAATATTTTTGTCTCACGCGGTGAAATCGAAGCGCTGGCTGCATTTTTGGATCTGGAGCCGGAGCTTTTTGCAAGCCGCTATCTGGAAAAGCGCGGGTACAAATACTCTCTTATCGAGCAGCGCTTCGGAGATTCGCATGACTGTATCTTTTTTGACCGCACATTTCATGGTTGTAGTGTCTATGGCGCACGTCCGTTGCAGTGCCGTAGCTTTCCGTTTTGGGACTACTTCAAAAGCCATCCTGAAGCGCTGCGTACTGAATGTCCGGGGGTGGTTGATGTATAGCGTATTGATGGTGGCGGCTTTGATGCTGCTGGGCGGCTGTGCGCTGCATACGCCGCACGCCGCTTACAACACCCAAGGGGGCGTCAAGGCTTTTGATGAGGAAGACGCCTATATCCTTTACGCGCTCACAGCGCAGCAACAAGGGCAGCATCTCGCCGCAGCCGGTCTGTATGAGATGCTTTACCACCACGCACACAAAGAGGAGTACAAGCGCGAAGCACTCTCGAGCTACCACGCCGCGCAGGATTACCAGACGATGCTTGAGCGTAGCCGTAGTTACGCCAATAGTGAAGCGGACGACACCATTGCCAGAGAGTATGAGGTGATCGCTTTGATGGCG
>DZBC01000047.1 GCA_022729835.1 Sulfuricurvum sp.
CGTGGCGATGATCTGCGCTTCGTTGTAGGGTTTGGTCAGGTAGCCTGCAGCATGCGCGGCCACCGCGTAATCGACCATTTCGCCCTCCAGATGCGCCGAGAGAAAAACGATTTTGCTCTCGACTGCGCGGCTGATGGCAAGCGCGGCCTCCGCGCCGCTCTGAGGCCCGCGCAGCATCACGTCCATAAAGATGATGTCGGGTTTAAGCGCGATCGCGCGCTCGATCGCCTCTTTGGCGTTGTCGATGATACACAGTACCTCTGCGCCGCTTTGCTCGATGATGGCTTTGAGATACTCTGCGGCAATGAGCTCGTCTTCGACGATGATGACTTTAGACATATTCAAACTCCAGCGTGTAGTGTAAGCCAGCTTCGCGCTGCACTTCAAGGTGGCCGCCAAGCTGTTTGGCGGCGAGACTTATAAGGGTAAAGCCCAGCGATTTGGCGTTTTGCAGCCTTTGTGTGTCGCAGCCCTCTCCGTTGTCACCGTAGTGAAACACGCACGCGCTGTCCTTACATGTAAGGGAAATCATAATAGCCCCTTTATGCGTTTCAAAGGCGTATTTTAACGAATTGGTGATGAGTTCGTTGGTAATGATCCCCAGTTGCAGCATGATCTGCAACGGCAGCCGCACACCGTGGCACTCAATCTCAAAGCGTACGCCGCTAGCGCTGTAGAGGCCGCGCAGCAGCTCGCCCAGACGCGTGAAGTACTTTTGGGTGTCGATGAGGGCAAAGTCGTCGTTTTGGTAGAGCATCTCATGTACCATGCCCATCGCATCGATGCGACTTTTACTCTCTTGGAGCGCTGTTTTGGCGGCAGGATCGCCGCGCAGGGCTTGGAGGGCGAGCATGGAGGCGATGACGTTGAGGTTGTTTTTGACGCGGTGGTGTACTTCGCCCAGCAGCAACGATTTTTGGCGGCTGGAGGCATCGAGCGCGTCGAAGGTTTTGATGATAAAGTGATGATAGAGGATGCCAAAAAGGTAGATGATCACCGCCGCGTAGAGCAGGTTGAAGAGTGCCTGGGGGTTGTGGGCGATGGGGTTGTCCGGGTTGGTGAGGTGCTCAGCGTAGAGCATGGCGGCAAGCAGCGCTGCGAGTGTCGCGATAATCAGCAAGGTGTGGCGCAGACGCAAAAAGAGCAGCGTCGAGAGCGGCAGCAACAAGATAAAGACGACCGACATGGTGGCGAAACGGTTGAGTGCGATGAGCGAGAGCAGTGAGAACGCGGTGATAAGTAGAAAAATCCACGCCGAAAGGGTAACGTTACGCCTTACATGTAAGTGCCACAGCGACACGCCAAGCGCGATGGCCGCCGCGCCTTCGATGAGGGCGTTGGTGTTACGGAGTAGATAGAGATCGATCGGCAAGGCCAGTAGGTTGATGGCGATGACGAGTTGGTGAAAACGCTCTAAGAGGCGTTGCTTGGGTTGATTGACGCTTATGGCTGTTTGATTAGCGCCCATCGCCAACTCCTGCAAAAAATGTGTGTGATTGTAACATAGTCGCTGAAAGCAAAGCATTATCGGCGTTCATAGGGGGCATCTATCATCCGGAAATGGGTGCGAGGAGCGGGAGATCAGTGAGTGCGATGTTTTGTACTTGACAATAAGTACAAAAGTTTATAAAATAGGTTTTATTAATAAGGACTAACTATGAGAGAAATATTCCGCCGTATTATCATCGATTTTCAAGAACGTACTTTACGCCACACTATCAAACGTGATATTGAGATTCCTACATTTAGCGAAAAGATTATCACCCTTATAGGCGTACGCCGCTGTGGTAAGACCTCGATTCTCTATAAAATGATCGAAGAGCTCAGAGCGCGTGTTGATGCTAAAAATATCGTGTATGTCAATTTTGAAGATGACCGTTTGATGGGAACGACAGTCGGTGATTTGGACGATGTTATTGAAGGCTATTTCGAGCTTTACCCTGAAAAAAGAGATGAAAAAATCTATCTCTTTGTCGATGAAGTGCAAAACATTCCCAGATGGGAAGTGTTTATCCGTCGCATTTACGATACGCTCAATGTTCAAATCGTTATCACCGGCTCCTCTTCAAAACTTCTAAGCAGTGAAATAGCAACATCGCTGCGGGGGCGAACGCTCACATATGAGATCTTTCCGTTTTCTTTTAAGGAATATCTGCGTTTTAAAAATATTACGGTCAATCTCGATTCGTCAAAATCATTGAGTTTTATTAAACACCATTTTGAAGAGTATCTTCTCTGTGGCGGTTTTCCTGAAACAATTGGGCATGATGGGCCGATGCAAAAAAGAATTTTGAGCGATTACGTCAATCTGATTGTCTATAAAGATTTAATTGAACGTTACGGCATTACCAATACCGCTCTTTTAAAACATTTGATTAAATATGCATTCGTCAATATGGCAACCTCGGTAAGTATCACCAAACTTTTTAATGATTTTAAGTCTAATGGCTTCAAACTCGGCAAAGAGACCCTGTTTGATTATTTTGGATATTTGGAAGAGGCGTATGCTATTTTTAGCGTTCCGATTTTTAGAAGCTCCGTACGAGAAGAGCAGCGTAATCCAAAAAAAATCTATGCGATTGATAACGGACTTAGAGCAGTCTATGATGCCTCATTTTCACCTGATTACTCCAAGCTCTATGAAAATCTCGTCTTTTTGGCGCTCAGATCCAAAACGAATGAGGTCTATTACATCAAAGAGCGTCAGGAAATCGATTTTTACTGTATCATCAACGGTGAAAAACAACTCATCAATGTCAGTGTAGACATCAGTAATCCAAGCACCTTTGAACGTGAAATCAACTCACTTGCTGAGGGGATGGAGTTCATAGGGGTCCATAAGGGCATTCTGATCACAAAAGAGCGTGAAGGTTCCATGAGCGTAGGAGATAAAATAGTACATTTTATCCCCCTTTGGAAATGGCTGTTAACGCGTAATTAATGATTGCGTCTTGTGTCGCATAAGCCGATTTTTGGCGTGTTTGTCACGCTTGCTCCGCTGAAAATGTGTAGACCGACATGACTGCGAGCAGAAATTTCATGATGGCCTCTTTTGCGGTCAGTTTGATCTGTTCGTTGAGACGTTTGGACTTTTTGATGGCTTTTAGCAGCTCCCCATCAGCATGAACAGTGCGCCGATGTCTTCAAGCACCTCTTGGTTGAAGTGCTTTAAAATGGTTTCGCTCATATTTTTTTCGTTGAGTGACATGGGTAGGTTGTGGTAGCTTGCAAGAAAGCCAAGCAGGTGTATGGGCATGGCGGAGAGCGTGTTGACAACGTTTTCGAACCGCTCTCTAAGATCACCTCTGGCTCCTTTGGTATCAAGCTGGGTAAAGGTGTTTTGGTTGATGGGGGTTGGTTTCATGAATGCGTATCCTTTGTTGCAAACTTTGCTATTTTTCTGCTTTTTTGACCTTAATACACAAACCCAAAAAGCCACAGTGGGATTTTATTGCCACTTCCTATCTCGATATCATCTACTACCACAAAACTGTTTGGTATATCTCTTATCTGCTCATAGCCTTTGCTTTTACCACTTATTTCTACTGTATATTTTTTATCTACCACGAAGTCACCTTGTTTGGAAATATTGAGTGTGTATTTGTGGCTTACTTGATTGGCAAAAAATGTCTCTCTAATTGTCCCTATCTCGCAACTTCCACAGTATGCAAACAAAAGATTGGTATTGTTTAGATAGATTTTGGCAGCTTTTTGCACTTTTTTGAGTCCATTTACATTTTCATCAACCATAAGTAACATTTGCCCATCATGCAGATAAGATAGATAGTCATAGAGTTTTACCCTGCTTATCTCGGCTAATGCGGCTATTTTTGTGTAGTTTACTTCAAAAGGTTTGCTTTCGCATATTACCTCAAGAAGCTTTTTGAGTTTGTAAGTGTATTTTTGCTCAATGAGACCCAAAGATGTCAAATCCAAATCAATAGTGAGATTGATAGTGTTGAGTAGGTTTTGATAATACGATGTTTGCTTGTCAAAATAAAATGGATAATAGCCCACTTCAAGATACTCTTTGAACTCTTTTACGATATTGATGTTGTCTATTGCCAAATTCTCAATAATCTGGATATGGTTTTGTAAAATATCTTTTATATCAAATGCTTCCAAGACCATTTTGTGCTTAAACTCCAAGTACTCCCTAAAAGAAAAACCATTTAGATTATAAAGTGTGACTCTTCTACTTAAGTCACTTTTTGCATTTAAAATAGAAGTGGCACTACTGCTTGTAAATATCACTTTTATTTCAAAGAGATCATAAATTGTTTTGAGGTTTGAACTAAAATCTTCATATCGGTGCACTTCATCCAAGAGCAGATATTCCCCGCCCTCCTGCGCATACTCTTCGACCAAATCAATCAAATCAACGCCGCTCAAAAAAGGGTAATCAAGTGAAATATAAAGTGCTTTTTTGTTGTGAAGCTCCAACTCTTTGAGGTATTGAAACAGAAGAGTTGTTTTTCCTACGCCTCTAGCGCCAAAGAGTCCCACCATCTTATCATCAAAGTTTATGGTGCTGTAAATGTACCTTTTATACCCTATTTTAAAAGATTTTTTGAGTCGTTCCTGGTATTTTCTTAGATTTGAAAGCATTTGAAACCTCTTTTAAATACACTGTAAATGTATATAGTCGTTTACAATAATAATGCGTTTTTACTTCGTATAAGCCTATGAACGTTTACACTCAAAAGATTTTACTATCCTTTTGACTCTTGACTCTTGACTCTTGACTTTGAAGAAGCGTCCTTGCGTCTTATTGACAGCTTTGCACAAAGTGTACAAACTTAGCTTTAAATAGATCCGTATCAAATGATTGGGCATGCTTGTTGATGGATTGGGCGGTTTCAAACCGTGAAACACAAATGCCTTTGCACACTGCATATGATCGATAATCACCTCGCGTCTCTCCAACTTGGTGAATTCCTCGCTGTTGAAATATGCACTTTTTCTATGATACTCCCGCTGATTCTCTGATTTCTAATGCATATTCAGGGTTTATACTTTTTGAAAAAGTAGCGTGCCGAGCGCAGATGGATCAGCAAAAGCTTGAGGCTTTTGGATGAGCCTCTGCGGTGTTCGTGGGTGATGGTGCAGTGCGGGTAGATGACGGTTTGGCCTAGCGCTTTGGCGCGGATGAAGAGGTCGATGTCTTCCATATAAAGAAAAAAACGCTCATCGAATCCTCTGAGTTTTGCAAAAATCTCACTGCGTAGCCCCAGAAAGCTGCCGTGCGCGAAGGGAATGGGGGTAATCTCTTTAAAGTCCTGCGGTTTGCCCCTTAGATGCCCGAACAGACGCCGTTTGAGGAGACCCAAAGGTGTAGGGATTGGGCGGATGAAGTGCTGGGGCGTGCCGTCTAGGTTGATCAGAGCTGGGGTGGCAAGGACTACATCGCTTTGAGCATGAAGCCATCGGGCAAAGTCCAAAACGGCTTCCCCCTCAAAACGGGTGTCGGGGTTGATGAGCAGATGCACGTCGCTTGGATGGGTGCGTGCGGCAAAGGCGCGGTTATGCCCCGCACCGAAGCCGATATTGCGCGGTTCGTGTAGATAGCGGGCACCGTAGCGAAGGCAGAGCGCTTGGTGCTCTGGCAGGGGTGAATTGTCCCAAACGATCAGCTCTTTGTCGCATGCAATGGAGGCAAAGCTCTCCAAAACCCGCTCCAAGGTGGCCGGGGATTCGCGGTAGAGGACGATGGAGCCGCTGATACGCACGCTAGATCCTTGAGAGCAGGCCAAGGTTGCGAACAAGGCCGTTTTTGAAGAGCTGATGGCGAATGAGCGTGATACGGCGCTGGAGCCATAACTGTGATTTGAGTGTCGTGAAGGCTTCGAGCATGGCGATGTGGTGCGGCTCTAGGCGGTCGCGGTAGCGCTCTAAAAAGGCTTCGGCTTGTTTGAGGTTATGGTTGAGGTGTTTGATGTAGAGCTCGTCTGAGGTTGTAATGCTGTAGATTTTTTTTCGGATCGATCCTAGCGTATAGTGTTTGGCTCCCGTATCGTTCAAGCTGTGTTGACGGTAGAGCATCGTCTGTTCTTTGAGCGGCACAATGGTGCCAAACGCCGAAGCTATCAGCGCGATCCACCAGTCATGCATAATGCATTCACCCGGTACTGGAAGCGCCAGATCGGCCAGGGAGCGATTGATCATCATGGTGCATCCGGTGACGGTGTTGTGCATGAGCAGGCGGTTTAGGCTCTTTTTGTCGGGGTCGATGTGCTCAAAGCGCCAAAAAGAGGGGTCGATTACATGTAAACGTTCATTTACGACGCTCAAGTCGGTATGAACCAGTAGCGGCATATGCTGCGGCGCGCGTCGAGCAGTAGCAAGGGTGTGTTCTATCTTTGTGTCGCGCCAAACGTCGTCTTGGTCGCAAAACATGAAGAGATCGACCCGTGTATGCTCAAGGCCATAGCGCAGCAACGTAGCAAAACTTTGGCGTACGCCGCAGTTTGGCGTGTGGGGCAACAGCGTTACATGTAAGCTTGTTTGCTTAACAAAAGCCTCTAAAATGGATGTCGTTTGATCGGTTGAACCGTCATCACGGATGATCAGATGAAAAGTGTTGTAGGTTTGATGCTCCAGCGAATCGATCAACTCTTGTAGATGAGATGCGCCGTTGTAGGTTGAGAGAAACACTGCGATGTTATGCGGGGTTGTGGACAAATGTTTCTCCTTTTTTGAACCGCTCAAATTGTTAGAATTTTATCCTAATCCAAGTAGCCCTTACCGACATCATTCTCGTGTGAGCCATGGGGTAGGTTATAAGCATGGTACTTGTATGATTATGAGCAAAAGTCTTTCCAAAGCGGGTCGTTGTGAATATTACTAGGATTTATGAAATTGCAAAGCACGTTTTGGTGCACCCAAAAATTATTTGGAATGCTTCAGTTGTTTTGTATAAAGAGGGCTTTGATGGAGTTTCCATACGCCTGCAAGCGCTCTACTATACGCATCGCTATAGATATGATACTCCGTGTTTGACCCACGAGATTATAAGTGAGATAGAGGCATTTGAAATCAAACCGCTCATTTCGATTCTGACGCCATCCTATAATGTTGATCAAAAGTGGCTCTCAAAAGCCATACAATCGGTGCGTCATCAGTGGTATCCTCATTGGGAGCTGTGTATTGTTGACGATGCCAGCACTAACGCATCAACGATCAATTGTCTCAAAAATATAGATGATCCAAAAATCAAAATTTGTTTCAGTACACGCAATGAGAATATATCGGTAGCCTCGAACCTAGCCTCTGCAATGGCGCAAGGAGAATACTTTGCTTTGCTGGATCACGATGATGAGATCAGCGTGGATGCCCTCTATGAGATGGTTCGCGCCATTAATCGAGAGCAGGCCGATTTTCTTTATTCGGACGAGGATTTTCTCACGATCAACGGATGGCATGTATCGCCGCATTTCAAACCTGATTTTTCTCCCGATCTGCTACTTTCACACAACTATATCACCCACTTTGCGCTGTTTGGGCGGAGACTATTTGAAGAGGTCGGGGGATTTCGGAGCCGATGCGACGGAGCACAGGATTATGATCTCTTTTTGCGTATTAGTGAAAAAGCTGAGAACATTGTACATATACCGAAGGTGCTTTATCATTGGCGGATGCTCCCTTCGTCCACCAGTGCCGATAGCGGTGTAAAGCCCAAAGCGCTAGAGAGCGGCAAGGCGGCGTTGCAAGATGCACTCAAGCGCCGCGGAATCGACGGAAGCGTCGAAGAGGGGAATTTGATGCACTATTTTCGTGTGCGTCGGAATTTATCCGATAAGCCACTGGTAAGCATTATTATCCCGTTCAAAGATCGTGCCGATTTGCTCACGATGTGCTTGGATTCGATAGTGCAGCGGAGTACATACAAAAACTTTGAGGTGATCGGGGTGAGCAATAATTCGGTCGAGCCTCAGACTTTTGAGTTGATGCGACAGTATGTGCTACAAGATCAACGTATCAAGTTTTATGAGTTCAATCAGCCATTTAATTACGCGCAAATCAACAATGATGCGGTCTTTCACCATGCGCGTGGTGCTCACATTTTGCTGCTAAACAATGATATCGAGATCATATCTCCTGAGTGGATCGAGTCCCTTTTGGAGCATTCGCAACGTAGTGAGGTGGGTTGTGTCGGTGCCAAACTATACTATCCGGATGGAAAAATACAACATGCGGGGGTTATTTTGGGGCTAGGAGGGTATGCAGCCCATTCGCATAGACTCAGCAACGGTACCGATCATGGTTATTTCAATCGCCTCAATGTTATCCAAGATTACAGTGCGGTGACGGGAGCGTGTCTGATGGTTAAAAAATCCATTTATGAAGCAGTCGGTGGACTCGATGCGGCGCATTTCAAGATCGCCTACAACGATGTCGATTTTTGTCTTCGGGTTCGTGAGGCGGGTTTTTTAAATATATTCACCCCTTATTGCGAAGCTTATCACCATGAGTCTCAAACCCGTGGCGAAGATGATAAAGATATGGAAAAAACAGAGCGCTTTGACCGTGAAAAAGCGAATCTAAAAGCACGACATGCGGCAATTCTTGAGCAGGGAGACCCATATTACAATCCAAATTTTTCGACCGATTCGGAAAATTTCGCTTTAAGATTCGTTCCGTTCGCGCCTTGTAAATAGGACGATTGGCTACAATAGCTCAAAGGAGATTGTCATGTCAAAAGCTATTGCGTGTATCTTTGTAGTTGGATTGCTAGTTGGGGTAGAAGCAGCGACGATTACGTTGACGGCTCCTGTAGTGACCGTCAATGTTTCGGATGGTCAAGAGTATTTCACGGATGTTATGAACAATCCTATGGATTTTGATAAGCGTCGAGACATCATGTGGGAAGAAAATTTCGATGAAACATCGATTACGGTGGCCAATGGTGTCTGGAATGGTACCTATCTGCCAGATGCGGGTAGCTCTTGGGGCGGATATGTGTTTCCCCTGTTTCAGGGGCATGGTGGAGTTGACGGAGCCCTCAATGCGGGTTTGACCGGCATGAATTATCCTCTGGAGAGTTCCAGGTATCGTTTTGTCGCGCTCAAAAGCAGCGTGAGCGATCGATCGGTCAACGCACTGCACTGGACAAGAGACGGAAACTGGCCTGATGGTTCGTCGTTGGTAGTAACGGGCGTTGATTGCTACTGGACCAATACCGCGGCGGCGATGCACTCAAATGACAAAGCCATCATTTACATGTATGATCTCTCCACAAACACTGAATGGACCGATGCCAACATCACCGGAGTGCGCCATGACGCTTCGACCAACAAGCTGGTCGGAACGGATGTTTCGTATGAGTGGTTTCGCATCATCGACCCCGATAGCTCGGAGGCAATGAACATCACGTGGACGACAACCGATATGCCTTCTTTGCCAACCACCCCGCATGTCAAAATATTTGTCGATACCGATAACGCAGGATTTGACGGAGCGCTGCTTGGGATGGTGCGATGGGGAGAATCTAACGTCAATTTTAATGGGGCTTTGGCGCAGATTCCTTATAACTTAGGGAGCTTTTCTTTTCCTACTGCTGCGCTGCCTTCGGGTACGTACTACTTCTACCTCGAGCTTTTTGACAATAACGGTGCCGACACATTCATGGCAAGATCGGAGTACAGCGCACCGCTGATCGTCAATACCGTAAGCCAGATCAATTTTGAACATCCGAGTATGACAAGCGGCGAGGATTACGCCACCGCTGTGCTAGGCGATCCGTGGGATATGGCAGGCAGTAGCGATGTGGCCAATCTGAGCAATCCCGACTATCAAAAAAATTTCATTGATGCTACGTTTGCCGACGGTGCCTTTGCGGCTACGGCGATCATACCAGAAGGCTCTTCTCAGCTTCATACCGATGCGCAGGTTTGGTTACATGTAGACCCTGCGAAGCCCATAGATACATCGCGCTACCATTATCTGAGCTATACGCTTTCGGTTGATGATACCTACTACACCAACATTAGCGATAAAGTGAAATACGGTTGGGTGACCCGCGCCATATGGTGGAACAGGGATATAGCCACAGACGGCACTTCGACCAAAGCCAGCGTCACTTATGAAGGGGTGCATACCTATTCGTATGATCTGCGTCCGATGAGTGTGCCTGATCCTTATGATACCTATCCGACTCAAGACGGTTGGCTGGCAAGTTCTACATGGTCGTATTTGCGGATTGATCCGCTTGAAACGAACAATACGGAAGGTACGCGGTTTTTTCTACATGATGTCAAACTCACAGCCGACCCCAAGCCCGATCGAGACGGTAAGTTTCGTGCGCGAATTCGCCTGTTTGATCCCGATGGAGACACTATGCAGGTCAAGCTCTATGCAGATGCGAACCGAAGCAATTTTGA
This sequence comes from Sulfuricurvum sp., assembly GCA_022729835.1. Lineage (GTDB taxonomy): Bacteria > Campylobacterota > Campylobacteria > Campylobacterales > Sulfurimonadaceae > JAFGUB01. The sequence goes on from DZBC01000047.1 coordinate 10,380, forward strand.
TGGGGTAGAGATAGGTACGGGGAAATTCAGTAGTGGAGATCAGGCGCTTACCATCGATACATGTAACTTGTCTGCTGGTAGCTACTACCTTTATGCGGTAGTGACCGACAGTGCCGGTAATATCACCAAGCGTTATACTGATATACCCGTGGTGGTCAGTGGGGTATGCAAACGTGCCTGTTCAGCTATTTTACACTATCTGCTTAATTAGGTTTTGATGCGCACAGTGCGAACGCCGGGCCGTTTTGGTGGTCGCTCTGGTCAAAGCCTATCTCTATATTGCTAAAGCCGTAGGTCTGTAGTGCACATAGGAGGCTTTCTCGGCTAAGCCATTTGCTGACATTTCTGGGGCCACCGCAAAAGCCTCCCATCCTAGAGCTTCTTTGTATTCTTGTGTGGAGTATTCGTAGGTTTGGCCATCGTATTTGAAAGAGCGCTTTTTGTCAAACTTGTGAGATAGATGTGACTGTGATTTGATGATGCCTTCGTCGTAGTAGTGGGTCCAAAGTACCAGCCTACTGCTGACGGCAGAGATCAGCTTGATGAGTTCTACCGGCTCGATCATATGGTAGAGTACGCCGCTCGCGAAGACCATATCGTAAGGTGTTGAGGACGTTTTGAGGTATTCGTTGAAATCACCCAGCATAAAATGGACACAGTCAAGACCAAACAG
>DZBC01000048.1 GCA_022729835.1 Sulfuricurvum sp.
CAAGATTGGCGAACTTGGCCGCCTCATCGATCCCCAGAGCGCCGCACAGCGCAAACGCCAGCGACGCGATCACCGTATCGCCCGCACCCGTGACGTCAAAAACCTCCCGTGCCACGGTCGCAAAACGCCGTACGCCTCGATCATACAGCGCGATTCCGTCTTCGGAGAGGGTGATCATGGAGTAGTTTAGATCGCACTGCTCTTTAAGCCACAAGAGCGCCGCTTCGAGCGTTGCATCATCTTTAATGGCGATGCCGCTCGCCTCGGTCGCCTCTTTTTTATTCGGCGTCAGCAGATAAGCACCACGGTACTTGCGGTAATCGCGCCCTTTGGGATCGACCAATACCCGCACCCCGCAACGCTTGGCAGCATTGATCACTCCTTGCGCGACGCGCTCGCCAAGCACCCCTTTGCCGTAGTCTGAGAGCACCACCATATCCGATGAGGCGATCAGCGGCTCAAGTGCCTCAAGCAGTCGTTGCTCCGCGTCATCATTGATGCGCTCTTTGGATTCGCTGTCGATGCGCACGATCTGCTGATGGGCCGCCATCACGCGGCTCTTTTTGCTCGTTTTGCGCCCCTGCTGCACGATGAGCGCTTCGCTGCAAACGCCGACATGACGCAACATTTGGCTTAGCTCCACGCCGTTTTCATCTGCGCCGATCACGCTGCCCACGCTCACACGTGCGCCCAGCGTCACCAGATTGTTGATGACATTGCCCGCACCGCCGAGCACCTTGGTCTCTTTGGCGATATCCACCACCTGCACGGGCGCTTCGGGCGAGATGCGCTCACAACTTCCCCAAAGGTAGTGATCGATCATCAGATCGCCCACCACCAAAATATGCGGCGCCCTTCGAGCCAAACGCTCCATCAGCGCTGCTCCTCTTCAAAGAGGCGGCGAATCTCGCCTACATAATCCTTGATCCCCTCTTCAAGCTCAAAACGCGGCGCGTAACCGAGCGCTTCGCGGGTGGAGGCGATATCGGCCTCGGTATGGAACTGATAGCGCCCGATGAAGGGGTTGGGGATATACTCACACTCCATCTGCGTGCCCAGCTCGCGCTGTAAAATGTCCACGATCGACTGAAACGATCTGGCTTTGCCCGTACCGACGTTATAGACACCGCTGTGGCGCGGATGCATCGCGCGGATGTTGGCTTGGACAATGTCTTCGATATAGACAAAATCACGCTTGATCTGATCAGAACCCTCAAAGAGGCGCGGATTGTGAGCACTTAGGAGCTGATGGCCAAACTGCAACACCATCGATGCCGTCTTGTTTTTGAAAAACTCACGTGCGCCGTAGACGTTGAAATAGCGCAGTCCCACGATGCTGATCTGCGCTTTGGCCATATAACTTCGAGAGAGATGGTCCATCATCAGCTTGGAAAAACCATAAACATTTTGCGGTGCTTCCTGACCCACGCGCTGTGGCGAAGCGGCGTTGCCATAGGTCGCACCCGAAGAGGCGTAGATCATGTTGGCCTGATGCGCAACGGCGAGATCAAGCAGGTCTTTAAACGCATTGACGTTGGTTTTGATCATGAGGTCTTGTTCGAGAACCGTAGTGTCAGAGATGGCCGCCTCATGGAAAATATAGTCAAATCGGTAATCATTGAGCAGCCGCACCAGCACGGAAGGGTCATTGATGTCACCGCTGATCACTTCACCCTCAAACCCGATCAAGTTTTTAAAATGGCCAAAACTCTTGAGGTTGCCATTGCTGAGCGTCTCACCGCTGCGGAAGCTGTCGAGCACCACTACTCTTGATCCGGGATGATTGATTTGAAAGTAAAACGCGAGATTGGAGCCAATAAAACCGGCACCACCAGTAATCAAAATAGTCTTGTTTTGAAGAGAGTCATCGATGTAACGCATGGGTTCCTTGGCTTACATGTAAAGTTTCACATTGTAGCCAAAGCTAGTTTAACCCTGTTTTATGAGCTTCCGCTTAGTGCGCATTAAGATTTCTCGAACTATAATTCAATGTTTTCAAAAATCACACACGGAGAACTTAATGAAAAAAATCGCTCTTTCTTTGCTTCTTGCCAGCGCTGCCCTAATGGCTTCTGATGGTGCTGCTTTATTTAAAAAATGCGCTGCCTGTCACGGTGCCAATGCTGAAAAAGCTGCTCTTGGTAAATCTGCTGTTGTCCAAGGCATGGACGCTGCCACCATCGCTACAAGCCTCAAAGGCTACAAAGCGGGCACTCTAAACAAAAACGGTATGGGTGCGCTCATGAAAGGTCAAGTAGCTTCTTACTCTGACGCAGATATCGAAGCAGTTGCTGCTTATATCGCAGGCCTCAAGTAAGCCTTTTCACCGCCTCGCGCGGTGAATCTTCTCTCTACTCTGGCTTGTAACTCTTCTTTTTTAACTTATTTTTTTTCTGCTCTTGCTCTACCGCATCTTGGAGATCCTCATCACCATCCAGCCGCGCTTGATTGAGAAACTTCTGCTCATCATCAAACTGTCCGCTTCGAATACCCCACAAAAAAGCAATCAGTGCCAAGCCACCTAGAAAAATCGAAGCCCCAAGCATCAGAGCTATCACCCAACTATCCATCATACCCTCCAGCTATAGCGTATCCGCATTGAGTTAAGCACCACCAAAATAGAGCTCAGCGACATCGACGCCGCTGCCACCAGCGGGATGATGTAACCCGCCATCGCCAGCGGAATCGTGATGGCGTTGTAGACCAAAGAGAGACCTAGATTTTGTCGGATCAGGCGATAGGTAGTCTTGGCAATCTGGTGCGCTTCAATCAGCGACGTGAGCGAATCATGCAGCAGCACCACGTCGCTCACCTCGATAGCGATATCGCTGCCTTGCCCCATGCTGATGCCGATATCGGCGCGCGAGAGCGCCAAAATGTCGTTGATACCGTCACCCACCATCATCACCTTTTTGCCCTCACCTTGCAGCGCAGCGATCACAGCCTCTTTGTCGCTTGGCTTCTGCTCATACGCAAAGTGCTTAATCCCCACATTCTGCGCGATGCGCCGCGCCGAAGCCTCATGATCGCCCGTAAGCATCTGCACATCAATCCCCGCGCGGTGAAAATACGCCACCGCCGCCACCGCATCCTCTTTGAGCCGATCTTCAAGCTCAAAACGTGCCACCATCTCCCCATCCCGCGCCACATAAAAAGCGCTTCGCTCCAACGGCTCAACCGAGATACCGTGTTCCGCCATCCATAAAGCGTTACCGCCGATCAAGCGATGTTCACCCGCTTGCGCCCGCACGCCCCGCGCCGCGATCTCTGCAAAACCCTCAAGACGCAGATGCGCATCATAAGATGCTAACGCGCGTGCCACTCCGTTGGAGATGGGGTGTTTGGAGCGTGAAACCAGCGCATAAATCCACTGCGCATGGATTTCATCCGCCATCCACTGCGCCACCACTTCAGGGCGACCGTGCGTCAGCGAGCCTGTTTTGTCAAAAACCACCACGTCGATCAGCGATAAGGTCTCAAGCTGCGCCGCCGCTTTGAAGAGAATGCCACGCTTTGCCCCAAGCCCCAAGCCCACCAGTGTTGCTACAGGGGTGGCCAAGGCCAAAGCACAGGGACAAGCGATGATGATGACCGACACCCCGACCATAAGCGCGGTATCAAAATCGTGCGGCCAAAAATACCAAGCCGCAAACGTCAACAGCGCCAGCGCCAAAATGGTACTGGAAAAGCGCTCAGAGATGCGGTTGGCCATCTCTTCGATGCGCGGCTTATGACGCATAGCATTTTCAAGCAATGACATCAAATGGCTCAGTGTCGAATGCGCAAAATCGCGGCTCACACGATAATGTAGCGCCGCATCAATGCTCACGCTGCCGCTGATAATGGTGTCGCCCGCTTTTTTGTAAATCGGATTACTCTCACCCGTGAGGCTAGACTCATCCATGCTCCCCTCACCCTCAAGTACCTCCCCGTCAAGCGCCGCTTTCTCACCCACGCGTAGTGCCACCACATCGCCTACACGCACCTCTGATACTTTGATGGAGCGCATCTGATCACCCTCAACTACCATCACTTCGCTAGGAACATACTTGGTGATAATATCAAGCGTATCGGCAGCACTTTTACGGCTGAGCACCTCCAGAAATTTACCAAAGAGGACAAAGGCGATAATCATCGTCACCGAATCAAAATAGGCCTCGCCAAGCTTGAACACAGTGATGTAGATGGAGTAAAAATAGGTCGTCACCGCGCCGGTGGCGACGAGCAGATCCATGTTGACCACTTGGTTGCGCAGCCCGTAGTAGGCACCTCTAAAAAAGACCCAGCCGCTATAAAGCAGCACCGGTGTGGCAAGCACCCATTCGCCCACATTGAGAATCGTGACAATATCGCCGTCAATACCCGAAAAATAGCCGTGGTACTGCGCAAAAGAGATCGACATCATGTTCATCAGCGAAAATCCGGCCACCGCCATGCGCAGGTAGTAATCTTTGCGCTCACGGTTGGCATGCTGTTCTTGCAAAGAGGGATCATAAGGGAAAGCGTCGTAGCCGATGGCGCGGATGGTGTCGATGATGCGCGAGAGCTTCACGCTCTCATCGCTCCAGACGATGCGGGCTTTGTTGGTGGTGAAGTTGATGTCGGCCTCGATCACCCCTTCAAGGCGGTGTAGCGCCTTTTCATTAAGCCATACGCACGCGGCGCAGTGGATCCCCTCGATGATCAGAGAGACCTCGCAAAAGCCCTCGTCACCCAGCGTCACAAAGCGCTCAAAAAATGCGGGCGTATCGAAGTTTTCGCTGGATTCAAACTGCTGTGTGGGCGGAGCGAGCTTGGCATCGCCTAGCTTCTCATAAAAGCTGCCCAGTCCGTCGTCTTGGAGCAGGTGATAGACCCCTTGGCACCCCTTGCAGCAAAAACGCTGCGCACCGTCTTCGATCATGACCGTCTCGTCAAACTCCAGATGGCAGTGATCGCAGGCGACTTTAGACACGTTCAAACACCCCGCGCGCGCGGTTTTTGACAATTCCGTCATGCGGCGCGACGATGCCGCTCATGCAGATATAGACCCCGTGCGCACCGTTTTGCGCAAAACCCATCGCCATACCGAGGTTGGCCGAAGCTTCGGTCGCATCGATACTGTAAGGCAGCATCGCTCCGGTGAACACCACGCATTTGCCCTCAAGCACCCCTGAGAGCACCGCCGCGCTGAGCTGCATCGTGTCGGTACCGTGAATGATGACGATGCGCTCCTCTTGTGAGGCCATCACGATACGGGCGATGCTTTTGCGATCCTCCGCGTCCATATCGAGCGAATCTTTGTAAAGCGCTCCGGCAACGGAGCAATCCTTTACATGTAAGGCTTTGAGGATCGATTCGACGGCATGGTTGTCAAAAGGAACCTCCAAAGCGCCGCTGATGGGGTTGTAGCGTTTGTTAAACGTGCCGCCGGTGTTGAGAATCAGCATAGCAGCTCTTTGAGATCGCAGATAACGCGGCGGGCTTTGGTGGCGACGTTTGGCTTACATGTAAAGAGAATCGTATCTTCCACCCCAGCACCGATGGCCGCTTCGATATCGCGCTCCTTGTCGCCGATGAGCAGAGAGCGGCTCATGTCGATATCGTATTTTTTTTGCGCGTCGATGAGCATTCCGCTGCTGGGCTTGCGGCAGCGACACGTTCCGCTAAACTCAGGATGATGCGGGCAGTAAAAAACCTCGTCAATCTCCCCGCCGTGTGATGCGAACTGCGCCTTCATCCACGCGCTTACATGTAAGAACTCCGCTTCGCTGTAGCGCCCCCGTGCGATGCCCGATTGGTTGGTGACGACGATGATCAGATAGCCGGCTTCATGATAGCGGCGCACCAGCTCGAAAATACCGTCGATAAACTCAAACTCTTCGGGCTTGTAGACGTAGTCGTGATCGACGTTGATCACCCCGTCACGGTCCAAAAAGAGGGCTTTACGCACCCACGCCCTCGCCAAAGAGCTCTTTTTCGATGATGTCACAAAGGATGTGGCCGATAAGGATGTGTGATTCTTGGATGCGCGGCGTCGCGTTTGAGGGCACCACGATGGCAAAGTCCGCCATCGCCGCCATCTTGCCGCCGTCGCGTCCCACCAGCGCCACGGTCGTCACCCCCTTAACTTTGGCACTCTCAAAGGCGTTGATGACGTTGGGCGAATTGCCCGAAGTGGAGATGCCGATGAAGAGATCCCCCTCCTGCGCCATCCCCTCAAGCTGACGCGAAAAGACGCGATCAAAGCCGTAATCATTGCCGATGGCCGTGAGGTTGGATGTGTCGGTCGTGAGGGCGAGCGAGGGAAGCGAAGGACGATCAAACCCATAGCGTCCCACCAGCTCCGCCGCAATATGCTGCGCATCGGCAGCCGAACCGCCGTTGCCCGCCAGCAAGGTCTTGCGACCGCTGCGATAAACCTGCACACAGGCTCTGGCGACACGCTCGATGGTCTCAAGCAGGGCATCGCTTTCTAAAATCTTCTGTTTGGTTGCCGCTGAATCGGTAATTTGGGAAGTGATATATGCTTTCATAAGACGCAATTTTACCTGCACAACCTTATGAAGAGTGCTTTTTGCTCCGCACTACGCATAGACCTGATCAAGGTTCTGACGCTCATCTCTTCTCTCCTTGATTATTGAAGAGATCATTACAACATCTTGATGATAGTGCATCAAGATGTAAAAGTGCTACCCGCGCCGCCGCGCAAACCCGAAGCCGCCAAGCCCCAGCAATAGGGCCAAAACGACAAAGCCCGGCAAACCAAAGAGCGGTACGGCGACCGTAGAAGAAGCCGCACGGTAGGCGCCGCCGGGGTCTCGCACTTCTCCGTTGAGCTGACCGTCTAGGTCAAACATACTATTGTCGGTAATAGAGAAGCTTACTTTGGTGTAGTTACCGCTTGAACTGTCTACCGCTGCGTTCATGTCGTACCAAGTACCGTTGATGTTTTTGGCATATCCGGTGATGGTCGTATCATAAGGGTAATAGAGGCTGATTTGAGCGGTGCCGCCGTTTGTGAGTCCTGAAACCGTAAAGCTCACGGTGCCATAAGGCAGGGTGATGGAGCCGCCGCTGCTCAGTGTGACGCTCTGCGCACCCGAAGCACTAGAGAGGCCGCTTAGGGTGGTGTTGCCCTGTGATTCGACGGTGACACTACCCACGTTGCCTACATCGCTTTGCTGCGCATCGGGGGTGGCGTCAAAGTTGCCATCGGCCGTGGGGTCTTCCTCTAGGCCGTCGTTGTCGCCTGATGGGGCGCTGCTGGATGATGAACTGCTCACCACCGATGAAGAGCTAGAGCTACTGCTCGAAGAGATCACCGACGATGAGCTAGACGACGAGAGCGATGAGGAGCTTTCACTACTGCTTGAGGAGACAACCGCCTCATACCCAGAACCGTTGATATCAAAAGTGTAGGGGTTTTCATCGGCGTCACTGTTGGCGATGGAGACCGTGGCGGTGTGCGTGCCTGCGGTTGAGGGATCAAAGGTGATCGTGAAGGTAGTAGCGTACCCCGCGCCGACATAGACGTAACCGTTACGCAGTTGCGCAGCCGTATAGCCTCCTGATGTGCTAGGCTGCGCTGTGACGCTAAAGGCGCTGCTGCCTAAGAGCGCCACCGGCGGCGTACCCGTAAGGCTCAGCATCGCCGTACCGTTGTTCTCGATAGTAAAGGTACGCACGACGCTACCCGAAGCAATGTTTACGCTTCCAAAGTCACTGTGGTCGCTTGTGCTTGGGGTGGTGTCGCCGTCTGTAATCGACACACCGTTGCCCTTGACATTGATCTCAGCTACGGGGTCGTCGGAGGTGTTGTTATCGATGGTGATCGTCACATTCTTCTCATAAGACAAGCCACCGTTATCTGTCACTTTGACACAGATGCTATAGCTTGTACGGGTTTCGTAGTCAAACACGACGGCGCTTTTGAGGGTAGGGGTCGCAATGCTAAAGTTGCCCTCCGCGCCCGTAGCGCCGTTACATGTAAGGCTAAAGGTGTGGGTATCGGCGCTGTTCGGGTCGGTGGCGTTCAGCTCGCCGATCACGGTGCCGATGGGGCTGTTCTCTGTGATGGCAGTATTACTAAGGTTCAGATCGGTAGGAGCACTATTCAAAGATCCAAGCGACCCGCGGACGCAACGCACATTAGGCGCATTGGCTGTTTTGGGGAGTATTTCGTCAAGACCCATATTGAACTCAATGGCCCACACATGGGAAGTATCAGAAGCATAGGTCGTGGAACTCCAGTACCAGTTCCTGCCGGCTTGGATAAACACAGGATCAATCGACGGTTCCGCCGTTGTACCGTCAACGATGGAATGAAGCTCATTGATATTGGGCAATCGCCAGTCACTATAACCCAAATCGGTGAGATTTTCACAGTAGGCGAGCGCGTCATTCCAACTTCCTATATAGGGGTACTGTTCGTCTTCTTCGGAAGGGTTGTTGTCGAAATCGTCTTGCCACTGCAGGCCTGTGGCACTGTCGGTAACGATACCGTTCGAGCGAGAAAAGGTCGAATCTTCCAATGGTTCGCCACGGACACAACGCACGTAACTACTTTCGCTCTCTTCGGCCACCCCTTCGTGAGCGTAATAACCAGTGCAACCCCCCAGACAAAAGTCATAATCAAGGAACGCCACCGTCCACACAGTATTATACTGCCAAAGAAAATCCGTCACCGTCCGGTAAAAGCCATCGGTACGGGTGGTACTTACAAACGCATCATGGATCGCCGGACTGGGATAGGGTTTGGCGTAGTCCACGAGACTTTTGAGCTCACGGCGTGTGGGCAAACGCCAATCCTCATGTCCGGCAAGGGTGAGGCCTTCGCAATACCCAATCGCAGAGGCATGGTTGAGCGAGGGTACAGTGCCGCCGTTGTCGGCGTAGCTGTTTTGCCACATCAGGCCAAAGGTGTTGTCGGTGATGGTGCCATTGGCATTGGTCGTGAAGCTTTGCGCCAGACCGCTTTGGTACGCACCGTCGTCGCCTGCGGCGTATGTAACCGTCTGGCCGGTTTTGGGGAGGGGGTGGTCGGCAAAAGCATTATCGGCCAAGACCATTATGATAGTTGCAACAAAAAGTTTGTATTGTAACTTTTTCATCGTTCCCACCTCCAACTGCCGCTTTTCATAACAGGATTTGGATTATTACCTGTCCATGTGCCTATAATGGTTTTTGCATGTCCATCAATAGCCATATCGAATTTGCCGTTATGCGTTCGATGTTCTTGTGGATGATACCATCTACCGTATATGGTGTTCTCTTCAATTTTTCCATAAAGACGAAGTGCATTTTTGCATGGATGTGTCGCCTTATTCATAACACCTAAAACATACCTGTCAAACACAACATACAAACGTATCGACTCCGTATATTCTTGCCCATCATATGTAAATGTAGCGCTCCAAACGCCTTCAAATCTATTCTTTGGAGAAAGCATACTACCAATGATATAGATGCATTGTTTTACAGTTTTTAGCACTCTTTTCAGATACGTGCCCAGAATGAGTCCATAAAAAAATATCAACATAGGACTCAAGAATATTTTTTCAAAATCCATGACTCCCCCTGTTTTTTTTACTACCACCTTGCTGATACCGATGCTTAGGATTGTACAAGCATCCCATTATTTCGATGTCGTTTCTTGTCACAACTACCATCCTTTCTTAGCATTGCCGCCTTGATTGCTTTTGCGATGCTCACCACTTGACTTTTTTGGCTTACCTTGAGTGCCCCTATTTTCCCTATCGGAACCTTTACCCTTACGAGCATTATCAATCGGTTTAGACATAACATTTCCTTTGATTAATTTCCCATAACGAGAAATATTACCCATTATGGGATTAGTTAAAACTTAGTATATGCATAATTTTTTGCATATCGGGTAAGAATGGATGTCATCGACAAAATCAATTTTCTACTAAAAGAGCGTCGTCTTTCCAAGAGAGATTTTGCACAACGATTGATTGCTCTTCAACCCAAACTAAAAAGAACTGGTGAAATTCCCACGGAATCAACCATCTATGGATATTTGAGCGGTGCAAGAGAACTCAAGATTGAGCTGATTCCCTATGTTGCTGAAGTGTTAAATGTAAAAGAGCAAGAGCTTTTCGAGTTTGACGTGGAGTACGCAAGTGACCACAATATTGAACGTTCAAAAGAGGTACGCGAAATCATTGCACTGCTCAGATATGTGCCATCCGCAAAAATCAAAGAGTTCAAAGCCCGCTTAGAAGAATACAAAAGCTTGTTCGACAAAAATTATTGACAATATTTATCGTAGATGCGCCAAAGAACGCTCTTTGACACAACTACGGCGTGAAATCAAGGTGCCGATGGCATAAGAGTAAATCAGAAAAGCATAGGGTTGGAAGACTTACGGGAAGAACTTGTAAATATCCCTCCTGTGTAAAAAGCGGATAACGGTTATTTCACCCTCTTCATAGCAAAAACCCAAACGGTACTCGGCAATTTTGAGGCGGTAGTAAGCCTTGTGCCCTTTGAGTTTTTTGATGTTTGGAATATCTGCCAAACTATTTTGTGTTTCAAGTTCGATCAATTTGGCTTTGAGTTTGATCGCAACGCTTTGGTCATTGAGCTTTTCAATATCTTTTAAAAAACTCTTCTCAAAGCGTAGTGTCATCTGATCGCATCAAGGGCTTGATACACTTCCTCTTTGGAAACAGTCTCGCCCTTTTGTGATGCTTCAAGGATCGCCCCAAAAGCCCTGTTTTCTAAGTCTTCACTAATCAATGTATAAAAATACTCTTTGATTCTCTCGGGCGTCTTGAACTGCTCGTAAAGAGCCTGCTCCAGCACCTGATTGTCGATATTCACAGCCAACATGACGACTCCTTGGTATCGCGTTTGGTGCCATTATAACACATGCCGATATGGTGCAGAATCGCTGCCTGTGATCATGAGTGCGCCAAAGAGCGCTCTTTGACACAACTACGGCGAGAGATCAAGGCGCTGGTGGCGTGGCGCTTTGAAGATATATTCTTCGCTATAATACATCACTGCATCACTACACAAAAGGAACCGCTATG
>DZBC01000049.1 GCA_022729835.1 Sulfuricurvum sp.
GCTACACTCCGTGCTGCGCATTCCAAAACGCTCAATGAGTCTCTGCGCGTCATCCAGCGAGCTTTTTGACGAGTAGTGCGAAGGCATCATGACGCACAACACCCCCTCACCAAACGCCCTCTGCGCCAGTACCGCGACCACTGCCGAGTCGATCCCGCCGCTAAGCCCCAGCACCGTATTTTTCAGTCCGGTTTTGTACACCTCATCGCGCAAAAAACGTACCAAAAAGTCGCTAATCAGCGCATATTTGGACATGCCCAACCTTTAAGAATTTTGAAAGTTTGTTAGTATATCTAATTTTACGCAATGACCATGCCCAATCATAACAACCTCAACAAACAGGCTCCAGAGCAATTCTCGATAGCTCCTTACATGTAAAGCCCGCTTCGAGCCGTGCGGCCGTGTTGAGTGTACGTTTGCGCTCAAAAGTGGTGGGGTAGTAGTGGTCAATAATTTCAAAATAGGCCTCTTTGTCTATCCCCTCTTGCGCACACGCGAATGCAAACCACCGATCCCCTTTGGCGACATGCTCAATCTCCTCGCGCAAAATCACCTCCAGCGCCTCTTTGATCGATTGAAGCATCGCATCATGCGGCAGACGGGAGAGCCGCTGTAGTATCTGCTCATTGGCATCCAGACCACCCGCTTCAAGATAGCGCGGCACCACCGCCATACGGTGTGAGAGCGAATGTGCGGTGCGCATCGACGCCTCGAAGAGTGCGTCATGTACACACAACGCACCATAACCGCTGCCCAGCCGCTTTAGTAGCCCTTCGATCATCTCAAAATGGCGCACCTCATCATCGGCCACCTGTAACCAATCATCATAAAATGCCCGAGGCAGCCCCGAAAAGCGGTACGCCGCATCAAGGGCGAGATCGATAGCACTGTATTCGATATGTGCCACTGCATGAAGCAGTGCAATCTGTCCTTGAGGGCTTTGAAGATTGCGCCGTTTGGGCACAGCCTGAGGCGACACGACACTGCAAAACGAAGCATACGAAGGACGCTCAAAGACGACAGCAGAAGATACATCCATCCGCGCTATCGTGACTGAATCGTCGCAGTAGCAACGATAAAAGGCTTTGAACTGCTCTATTTTACTCGTCGGTGTCGTACACTGCAGGATGCTCAGCAGGCTCTGATGAAAGTGCATCAATCTCTCCTTGGGTCGGGGTTGGGTCTAATTGATGGCGCTTGATGCTCGAGAGCCGCTTGGTGGTTTTGGCCCCAAGAGAGCGCAACTGTTCTGTCTTGCGCAGTAGATTACCACTGCCCTCATAAAGCTGGCGTGATGCATCGCGGTAACTGAGCGCAAGGCCCTGCATCTGCCTGCCGATCTTCTCAAAGCTCTCTACAAAGCGAAAGGTCTTGTCATAGAGCTTGCCCGCCTCGACAAAGAGTGCTTCTACCGCCTCATCGGTCGCTTCGCGTTGCCAATACATGTAAATGGTGCGCAACGTCACAATCAGCGTCGAAGGGTACACAATCACGATCTGTTTGGAAAGCGCATACTCATACAGCGCCGCATCATGCGCCGCCGCGAGCGCATACGCCCCTTCTATGGGCACAAACATAAAGACATACTGCAAGGTTCCGACATCATAGTGGGCATAATCGCGCGCGCAGAGCGTATCAATATGATTTTTAAACGCCAACGAAAGTGCCGCAGCAGCGATGATACGCTCCGCCTCATCTGACGCGCCAAGGTAGCGATCATAATCCACAATCGACACCTTCGAATCGATCACAATGGATCGACCCTGCGGCAGTTTGACAACCACATCGGGGCGCTTGGCGTGTCCGTCATCATCGCGGTAGTGCGACTGAACCTCATAGTGTACCCCTTTGCGAAGACCAGAATGCTCCAACACACTCTCCAAAATCATCTCACCCCAACGTCCCTGCGTCTGTTTTTCGCCTTTGAGCGCACGGGTAAGATTCGCCGCTTCCGCGCCGATGCCAAGCCCCGCTTTGACCACTTGTTCTATCTCTTTGGAGAGTGCTGCTAAACGCTCGCCGCTCTCGCGCTGTTGCTCTTCGACGCGCTTTTTAAACGCGTCAATATGCGCTTGAAACGGCCCTAAAAGCCGCTCTAGTGCCTTGTATGAGGTCTCATCAAACGTGTGTAGCTTGCCCTCAAGCAGGCGCTGCATCGTGTTGCTCATCTCTTCGCGCCAATGCTGTTTTTGCTCTTCAAACGCCCGTGTTGTGGCTTCGCGGCTGCGCTCTTGTATCTCAACCGTGGAGCGTAGCACCGCATTTTGGCTCTGCAGTTCAAAGAGCTGACGCTTGAGTACCTCACCCTCTTCATGGGCTTTGGCATTGTGTGCTTCGAGCCGTCTTAACAACTCTTCTTGCTCTAGCACCCGTTGTCTCAAAAGCTCGATGAGCGGTTGTTCAGAAGGGCGAAACCAAAAGAGTGCGAACACCAACAGCGCCACCACTCCAAGCAACAGATAAATGACAATCCAAGTATCCATCCACACCTCCTCACATTGATCGCAATCATAGCCAATCACATGCTTTGCATGCTAAAATATGGCAAAAAGAGAGATTATGACCGTTTTATCCAAGCCAATGGGCGACTACCAAACCAACTGCTACATTGTGCGCATCGACGCGCAAGAGCTGATCATTGATCCGGGTATGGGGGCAGTGGCGTGGGTGCTTGAAAACGTCCGCCATCCTCTAGCAATCCTCAACACGCACGGCCATTTTGACCACGTCTGGAGCAATGCAGAGTTGCAAAAAAAGCTCGCTATTCCCCTCTACACCCCCAAAGAGGACGCCTTTTTGCTCAAAGCCAGCGACTGGATGAGCGGCCTGCCGCCCTCTACGCCCGATGTGTTGGTCGAGGGGGAGCAATGCACCTTTGACATCGGCGGTATCAGTGTCCTATTCCGCCATTTTCCGGGCCACTGCCCTGGCTGTTCTACCATCGAGATCGGTGATGCGATGTTTAGCGGCGACTTCATCTTTGAGCGCTCCATCGGACGGGTCGATTTTCCCTACTCCGATCCCGAAGCGATGAAGGAGAGCCTCAAGCGCTTTTTGGCGCTTGAATATGACAAAACCCTCTATCCAGGACATGGCCGCTCCAGCACCATCAAAGCCGAACAGCGCTTTGTGCCCTATTGGCTCAGTGCCATCTAGACCTTTTTGCCCGTAGCCGCCGATTCGGCGTTCTCAACCAGCGTGAGGTTGAGCACGTGGTTGTCGGTCACCACCGTCTTGAACTCCCCTTCAAATACCTTGATCTCCAGCACCGTTCCGACCACATAGACACTGCGTTTGCGCCCCTCTTTTTGCCGTTCAAAGGCCTCAAAAGTCACCATATCACCCACCCGCACCGGGGCGAGAAACTGACACGAAGCGGCGGCAAGCACGACGTTGCGCTCATTCACCGCCGCCATCGCCGCAAAATCTGCCGCACTGAAGATAAAGCCGCCATGAACCAAACCGACATCGTCAGCACGCATCGACTCATTGGTGTCAAGCTCGACCTTCGCATAGCCGCGCTTTAGGATATCAATGTCGCCGCAAAGGGACTGATCAATCCGCTCATGCGTTTGAAGCAAAACAACCGCGTCCTCTTCGGGTTCAACTGCCTCTTTGACTTTTTTCTTCATTTTTACTTTATCATCCGCCATCAGCGCTCCTTTTTAATGCTTATGTAGACCCGCTTGGGCGCGCTGTAGCCCTCAACCGTTTTTGAAGGGTCTGCGGGGTCAAGAAAATCTTCCAAACTCTGCCCCTCAATCCACTCCGTTTTGCGCTGCTCCTCCTTACATGTAAGGGAAGTTTCAAGTACCTCAAAGCTACCAAAACCTGCACGCACGCACCAGTTGCGTAGCGCCGCAATCGTCGGAACAAAATAGACATTAGGAATTTTGGAGTAGGTGTCACGCGGGGTGAGTGCGACCTCTTCATCGCCGTCAATCATAAAGGTATCGATATAAGCGATGCCGCCCGCTTCCAAACCTTTGTGCAGGGCTTTTAGCATCGTCACCGGATCGGAGCGGTGGTAGAGCACGCCAAGACAGAAAATCACATCAAACTTCTCTTCATAAAAGCTCAGATGTTCCACGCCCAGAAGCTCGTAGCGAATGGAGCTTTTGACGAAATGGTTGATGAAATCAAATTGACACTTAAAAAGTGCCGAAGGATCAAAGCCCACCAAAGCGCAGGGTGCATCTTCAAGCATACGAAAAAGGTAGTAACCGTTGTTACAGCCCACATCCGCGACCCGCTTACCACGCAGATCAAAATGGGGGCGCAAGAGGTTGTACTTCATAAAACTGCGCCACTCCGCATCGATGAGGAGCCCAAAAAGCTCAAATGGCCCTTTGCGCCATGGCATCATCGCACGCGCTAGCGTTTCGATCATCGTGTGATCGACCGGATCGTTACATGTAAGGCGGATCGTATCACCCAACGCAACCGTACATGTAAGCTCAGGTAAAGCGTCGATCATCGCGCGAAGCGGCGCGATATTTTTCCATTGCATCCATTGTTGACGCTCTTGACGTATTTCTTGTAGGTTCATGGCGCTATTTTAGCGCCTGCTGTGTTAAAATCCTGCATGCGTTTAGAGAAAAAAGCCACGATTATCTCCTCCGGTGTCGCCGCCGTTTTGGTCTTGTTTAAAATGACCGTTGGCATCCTTAGCGGCTCCATTGCCCTGCTCGCTTCTGCCATCGACTCTTTTTTGGACCTCTCCATTTCGGCCTTCAACTATTTTGCCCTGCACAATGCCGAAAAACCGGCCGATGCCAAATTCAACTTTGGCCGAAGCAAAATCGAACCGCTCGCCGCCGTCATTGAAGGGGTGATCATCTCGGTTTCTGCCCTTTTCATTCTCTATCAGGCGACCTCCAATATCGTTCACCAAAAAACGCTCTCCCATCTGGATGCTTCGATCGCGGTGATGTTGGTCTCGATCATGATCACGGCGGCACTCGTGCTCTTTTTGCGCTACGTTGCGCGCAAAACCGACAATATGGTCATCCGCGCCGACGCCCTGCACTACCAAACCGACCTGCTCTCCAATGCCGCCGTGCTGCTCGCACTCTTTTTGGTCACATGGATTCAAGAGCCAATCATCGATGCAGTGCTTGGGCTTTTGATCGCGCTGTATATGCTCTACTCAGCCTACCCGATCATCAAAGAGGGTATTTTGATGCTACTCGATGCAGCCCTCGAACCCGATGAGTTAGAGCACATTAAAACCTTATTGCAAAACGAAAAAGAGACACTTGGCTACCACGACCTGCTCACACGCCGCTCTGCTTCAGATATCTTTATCAGCGTCCATATCGTGTTCCGTCCCGATATCCTACTTTATGACGCCCACACCATTTCCGACCGCATCGAAATGGGACTTTCACGCCTCTTCCCCGATAAAAGCGTCAATTCTATCGTCCACATGGACCCCTATGACGACTCTGGCGATATGCCCCAGCGCGACCATAGCGCAACTATCTTTTGATAAAATGATGTAAATCATAATACAAAGGAATAAAAATATGCAGTATTTTCGTCATATCGCCCTCATCTCAATGGCTTCAGCCCTACTTTTGGCCAACCCCTACGAAAGCAAAGAGGAGGAGATCGCCTCAGTGATCGCTACCGGGCAGAAAGCCTCCTCGGCTCTTTTGGGTGAACTAGGCGGTCATCTCAAAAGTGAACTTGAAAAAGGGGGTCCGCTGGGCGCAGCGAAGTTTTGTAGTCAAAGCGCATTTGAACTCACCCAAAGCATCGCCGCAAAACAGGGTAAAGGGGTTGATATTAAACGCGTCAGTCTCAAAAACCGTAACATAGCCAACGCCGCGCTAAAAGACGAAGCAGTCGTGCTCGAATCTCTCGAAAAACTGCACGCACAAGGTGTGATGCTGCCGGAGTATCTTCTCAAGCAAGTCGATGCCGACACCTACAAATTTTACAAGCCCATGCTAATCAACAAAGAGGTCTGTCTCAAGTGCCACGGCACCCTCACCGACCCCGCGCTCAAAGCTGAAATCCACAGCAGCTACCCGCATGATAAAGCAACCGGCTACAAAATGGGCGATCTGCGCGGCACCATTGTCGTCACCATCAAGAAATAGTCTCGAACTCCGACTCCGGCATCGCGCCTACGCGACGCTCGAGCCGCTCTATCATAGAAAGCAATTCTTCTGAGATTTTTTTTAGCCCAGTAAAATAATCACTTGCAGCTTGCTGTTCATGAACGCTAATTTGTTTCTTGAAATTAAAAAGCTTGCTGAAAAACGAACGATCAAAATCACCAAAATAGATTTTGAAAATTTTTAGATAAGTATCGTGAAGCTCTTCATGTTTGCGCTCGATCTCTTTGAAGCAATCCATACCCGGCTTCATCCCAAGAGTCTGGCCCTCGCCATAAAACCAAAGCCCAAACGCACAATCGGTACTATCCATGGGAATCGACTCTTTTTCGACCGGAAAACCTTCAGTCAAAGCCTTTGCACGATGAACCCATTTGATATGTGCTTTCTTGGCCTCGCGTAAATGCAACAGTGTTTCCTCTTTTTTCATCACTATTCCTTATATTGAAGATGTCTGGGTAATTGTAACCAAAAAACTTCTCTGCCGATAGCTATTTATTTGGCATACTCCACCACCCGGCTCTCGCGGATCACACTCACCTTGATTTCACCTGGGTACTGCACCTTGCTTTCGATCTCGCGGGCAATCTCGCGGGCCAGTAGCACACTCTCGTCGTCGTTGATGAGCTGTGCATTGACGATCACACGCACTTCGCGTCCCGCA
This sequence comes from Sulfuricurvum sp., assembly GCA_022729835.1. Classification (GTDB taxonomy): domain Bacteria; phylum Campylobacterota; class Campylobacteria; order Campylobacterales; family Sulfurimonadaceae; genus JAFGUB01. Next base: position 6,790 of record DZBC01000049.1, read on the forward strand.
TTGATGGCAAAAGCCTGCTTAACCCCCTCTTTTTGGGTCGCAATCTCCTCAATCTCGCTGACACGACGCAAAAAGCTCTCCAGCACCTCACGCCTAGCACCCGGACGCGCCGCAGAGAGGGCATCAGCCGCGCAGACGGCGGCGCACTCGATGCTTTGAATCTCTTCAAGCCCATGATGCGCATAGACCGCATTAATAACGACCGAATGCTCGTTGTACTGACGGCAAATCTCAGCGCCCAGATCGACGTGACTGCCTTGCTTGTCGTGCGTCAGCGCCTTGCCCACATCATGCAACAATCCGGCTCGACGCGCAAGCAATGGATCACCACCCATCTCCGCAGCCATCATACCTGCTAGGTGCGCTACCTCCAGCGTATGCGCCAATGCGTTTTGGCCGTAGCTGGCGCGGTAGCGTAAACGCCCCAATAGCTTGATGAGTTCGGGATGGATGTTACTAAGCCCTAGATCAAAGATGATCTCCTCACCTTCCCGCGTCACCGCCTCGTCAAACTCCTCACACACCTTGGCATAGATCTCCTCAATGCGCGCGGGCTGAATGCGCCCATCAGCGATCAAAAGTTCCAGTGTCTTCATCGCAATGGCGCGACGGTAGAGGTTGAAACTGCTAATGATGATCGTATTGGGCGTTTCATCGATGATGATATCAACCCCTAAGAGCATCTCCAGCGTCTTGATATTACGCCCTTCTTTACCAATGATACGCCCCTTTAGTTCGTCATCTTCGAGGTGCAAGAAATTGACCAGACGTTCAGAGGCGAATTCACCGGCATAGCGCGCCGTCGCCTGAGCCAAAATATAGTGAGCGTTGCGTTTGGCCTCTTTTTTGGCCTCCTCTTCCATTTTGCGCACCATATGTGCGATGTCCGCTCGAGAGCGCTCTTTAACCTTCTGCATCAAGACCGCTTTCGCTTCATCTTGGGTCATACCCGCATGTTTTTCAACGATACGCGTCACCTCATCAATGCGTCCTTGATAATCCAACATAGACTTATCAAGTGCTTTTTCACGCTGCTTGAGTCCGATACGCTCACCCTCAATCTTTTTGCGTTCATCACTCAGAAACTCTCGTTCGCGTTTTTGATACTGCTTAAACTCACTCTCGCCGCGCGATAGCTTCTCCTCACGCTCCGAAAGACTCTTTTTGGCCTCATCTATGGCCTCTTCATACCGTTTTTTAGCCTCAAACTCGATCTCTTTGGAGCGCATAGCACTGCGTTCAAAGAGAATCTCCGCTTCACTCTCTATCGCTCTGGCCTTTGCTTTGGCCTGCTCAATATAGATATGCAAATGCGAAGCATCAAGTCGTTTGGCGATGAAAAAACCGACAGTGCCGCTAATAATGGCAACGCCGCCGCCTAATAAAATCTCGTTTAGCATTTTTGGTTCCTCTTGCGCCGTAGCAACGCCACGGAGTCACCAGCAGATCCGCCGAAACATCATAATGGTCACATATATTCTTGGGGGTTAGACACAACTCCGGTTGTACAAATATGATAATGGGTTTTTTGGGTAGCCCGGCAAAAAAACGGTCGTACATTCCCTTGCCAAAGCCGATTCGACGTGCTCTGCCGTCCACTCCGACTGCGGGCACTATAGCTACATCAATTTTTTTAATCGTTTGATAAGAATTCCGAGGCTCGAAAATACCGAAGGTTTTTCGTTCCAAGGGTAATCTGAATGCTACCATCTTGAAACTTTCACCTTCCATAAAAGGCAAATAGACCTTTTTACGTCGGCGTAGCTTTGCAATCAGCGGGCGTAAATCCGCCTCAAATGCCAAGGGCCAATAGAGCAAAATATGCCTTACATGTAAGCCTTCAATCAGCCTCCAAAGACGCTGACGCAGCCGTGCATCTTTGGTGCGTTTGTTGTGACGCGGAGCCTTTTTCATCCGCTCCAGACACTCGTTTCTGAAGCTCGCTTTCGATAGAGACATGTAATCGCTTTTTGACTATAATGATGCAATTTTACCCAAAGGGACCGTATGTTCAAAGCTACCCTCGCCCTCGCTCTTTTGCTCCTTTTTTTTGGATGTGATAAGGAGCACGTCGAAGAGGCCAATGCCTTGGTTGCCTCAAGCCATTTCGAGCTCATCGACACCAACGCCACGCAATACACTATTTCCAAATCTGGCAACCGCTTTGATCTCCCCACTGCCGGAAACAAGCTTGTCATCTACGACGTCTTTGCCACATGGTGCCCTCCATGCAAAGCCATTGCGCCACACCTTGCAGCCTTGCAAGCAGAGTTTGAGGGTGATCTGCTCATCCTTGGCATCACCGTCGAAGAGGAACTCAGTGATGAGCAGTTGCACACCTACGCCAAAGAGCATGGCGCCGCCTATCCGCTTTGCCGCGCAAACCGCGTCTTTACCAACGCACTGGCTTCATCGATCAAGGTGGGTTCAGGCTTTCCGATCCCACTGATGGTCATGTTTCGCAACGGCGAATACGTCACCCACTACGCCGGAGCCGTGCCGCCTGAGATGATACGCGCCGATATCCGCCGTATTTTGGGCAAATAGATGCTAGGCTGGCTCAGTAAAACTCTAAGCGCCATTCAAGGCGTCGCGCCCAACAAACAGAGCACACTCACCAAAGAGCAGCTAGAAGAGGTGTTGCTGGAGGCTGATGTAGAGTATGATCTGGTGGAGATCATTTTACGCGAGCTCCACGGCGATAAAATCCGCCGCGAGCAAGTACGCTCCAAACTCCTTTTTACCCTCTCGTGGGCCGCCTATGAATCGCCCCAGAACATCGCACCCTTCGTCGATCTAATCGTCGGCGTCAACGGCGCCGGCAAAACCACCACCATCTCCAAGCTTGCCAAACGTTCCCTAAATGAAGGCAAAAGTGTGCTTCTAGGTGCCAGTGACACCTTCCGTGCCGCAGCGATAGAGCAGCTTGGTCTCTGGGCAAAACGCTTGGAGATCCCCATCATCGCCTCTAAACAGGGTCACGACCCCTCCGCTGTAGCCTTTGATGCCATCGAATCGGCCAAAGCGCGCGGCACCGATCACGTCATCATCGATACCGCAGGACGGCTCCACACCCAAAAGAACCTCGCCAACGAACTGCAAAAGATCGTGCGCATCTGCGACAAGGCCCACTCCGGCGCACCCCACCGCAAAATGCTAATCATCGACGGCACGCAAGGCAACTCAGCCATCGCGCAGGCCCGAGCCTTCCATGAGATGATCGATATCGACGGCATCATCGTCACCAAGCTCGACGGCACCGCCAAAGGGGGCGCGGTCTTCTCTATCGCCTACGCCCTGCGTCTGCCCATTCTTTTTGTCGGGGTGGGCGAACAGCCAGAAGATTTGATCGAGTTCGATAAGTACGCCTTTGTAGACGGCTTTTTGGATGCGATTTTTGAGAGCGAAAACGCTGGAACTGCCACCTTTTCATCACCTCAAAAAGTGCCAAATACTCAAGAGCAAAGCAGCACGCCATCACCCGTACAAAGCGGCCCCACACTCGAGCAGATCAGCCGCTTGCACGCCATCGAAGGCGCAGACCGCACCCGCCTCGTCGCCCTACTCGACAGTGATGGCTACAGCCTCCTTTCACGCCACTTTGTACGCAACAAAAATACTTGGGACGACTTCAAACTCGTTCCCGATGAGGCGTCACTTTACTGGGAGATCCGTGCCCGTGATGGCTCCGTCTTAAAGCGTTATCCGCTTGAAGCATGACACTGTGACATTTTTTTCACCCTTACATGTAAGCGGTGCTACACTCTCTCATGGCTAAGAAAAAACCCCTCTTTGAGTGTCAACACTGCGGTTTTACCACCCCAAAATGGATGGGCAAATGCACCAACTGCGGCGGCTGGGACTCCTTTGTAGAGCTGAGCGAGGCCCAACAGGAGATCGTCAAACTCACCTCACTCGCCCCCTCAGGCAACGCCAAAGCCCAAAGCATTATGCACATCAGCGAAACCGCCGTCGAGCGCTTTAGCAGTAACGATGTTGAACTCGACATGGTGCTTGGCGGCGGCGTGGTTCCGGGCTCACTCACCCTCATCGGCGGTAGCCCTGGTGTGGGTAAATCAACCCTACTGCTCAAAGTAGGGGCCAATATCGCCCAAAGCGGCAAAAATGTCCTTTACGTCACCGGCGAGGAGAGCGAG
>DZBC01000050.1 GCA_022729835.1 Sulfuricurvum sp.
GCCACCTTGGCCAGCGATAGGGCATAAAGCTTCAGATAGGTTGCCTCAACGCTTTGGCAGGGTGCATCGTTGAAGAGAAAAACCACACGGAACTCACCTTCGCGCATTCCTTCCTCTTTGATCTGACGATAGAGTGTGGAAACCACTTGAATATTTCGGTGCGCATCTCCGTAAGCCTCCTGTGCGTATGGAGTAAACGCATTGAGACAGCTTTCTAAAAAGGTGAGATTGATGTGCGCAACTACTTCATTGGCGCTAAAATCAATGGCAATCCCTTGCTCTTGAATTGACTCGATGAATACGGCAGCACTTCCGAAGTTTTCGTTCCAATTGACGACAGGGAATGTGGCCTGCAGCACTTTGTCGGTACTCAGTTGTCCAAAATCGACACGGCAGATACCGAAGGCCAGAGGATCTTTGTACCCATTTGCGCTCTTGATTGAGGCTATTTTCTGTCTAAAACCCTCGGCGGTTTCGATTATTTCCATAGTAGTCCTTCATGATAGATTTTCGAAATTTTAACATACGGCGCACTTAAAGCCCCAACGCACTTACATGTAATGGGCTACGTTTGAAGTCGAAGCTGTTATACTCATCCAAACGGTCAAAAAACGGGGATGTCATGGAAAGATGGATGGAGTTGCTGGAGCGAAATGATCAAGTCGAGATCAAACGCTATCTTGCAGGTGGTGGTGATATCAATGCGCTGGGTGAGCACGATGAGTCTGTGTTGGCATTAGCGCTCAAGATGCATTGTGACGAGAAGGTGATCGATGTATTGATCGAAAACGGAGCCAATCTGGATGATTTTGATGAAGAGGGGGTGAGTATCTTTGATTACGCTATCACCTACAATGCGCCAAAACTTTTCAAACACCTGCTGGCTATGGGTGTAGATGTCAATAAAACCATGCGCCGCAGCCGTTTTACCCCGTTGATGGCGGCAGTATGCTATTCCCGTCACGAGATGGCAAAGATGCTACTAGAAGCCGGAGCAGATCCGAAAGCCAGAGATCACAAAGGTTTTAGCGCGGCCGATTTTGCCAGAAAAATGCGCAAAAATTCAATAATGCGACTGCTTGAGGAGCATATGGCTTAAGGAGTGATTAGGACTCTTTACGCTGATAATCGATCCCCAATGCCTCTAAGCGCTGCTCAAAAAGTTGCAAGGCCCCCTCAGTCTCCCCTTCATCCCTACCCATGACGGAAATTTCAACCTCCGCTTTTCCCGCTTTAAGTATCGGAAGCGAAGAGAGTTCGATATGTGGGGGAAGCGCTTGCATCACGTCGATGAGTGTGTTTTCACTGGTGTACGCATGTAGGCTACGGCGATAGGTTTGAATCGATGAGACGGGGTAGAAACGCTCCAGAGCCTCTTCAACCATTGGGTGGGACATTTGCGGAAATCCGGGCATAAAAAAATAGCGATCTTGCAGATAAAAACCGGACATATTGTTGACGACGTTGTGCAGCAAGTCTGCATTTTGGGGCAAATCGGCCATCAGTATACGATGTGGATAGGCCGCTTCAGCAAAACGCTCTATGATCGCTTGACGAAAAGTTGGATGGGGATAGAGCCTACCGTCGTCAAAGACCTCCGAAGCGATTGCTCTGGTGAGATCATCAGGTGTTGAACCAATCCCGCCGAAACTAAACATCACGGCATCAGGATCGTCTTTGATCATTGAAAAAACAGTATGGATCAGCGCCGCATCGTCTTTGATTGTACATGTAAAGTAAAGGGAGTGTCCGCGACGCAACAACGCATCGCGCACAAAGATGAAGTGTTTGTCGTCTCGGCGTCCGTTGAGAATCTCCGAGCCAATAATAACCGCGTAAAAGCGAGGCGATTTCAATCGCTCTCTCCTTAGCTTAAGCGCTCGACGATCTCTTTCTCTACGGCGTCGATGCTCTGTGTCCCGTCAATGCGGATATATTTGAGCGTCACAAGGGCGTGCGCGAGGTTTTGATAATAGCTCACCAGCGGTTGGGTCTGATCGTGATAGACACGTAGACGATCTAAGACAATCGACTCTTGGTCGTCGGAACGCTGCACTAGCGCTTCACCCGTCTCGTCATCCACGCCCTCAACTTTAGACGGATTAAACCGTACATGATAGGTGCGGCCCGATGCGAGGTGCACCCGACGCCCGGACATACGCTCGACAATGACTTCATCGGGTACATCGATCTCGATCACCGCATCAATGTCCACACCTGCTTCTTTAAGTGCGTCGGCCTGGGGAACGGTGCGGGGAAAGCCGTCAAGTAAAAATCCTTTGCGGCAGTCTTCTTGGGAAATGCGCTCTTTGACCAGTCCGATAATGATCTCATCGGTGACCAGCTTTCCTGCATCCATAAAGGATTTGGCAAGCACGCCAAGCTCACTGCCCACTTTGATCGCCGCACGCAACATATCACCGGTTGATATCTGCGGGATTTGAAAAGCCTTGGTTAAGAACTGGGCCTGAGTACCTTTGCCGGCGCCGGGTGCGCCCAATAATATAATTCTCATAAGATCTCCTGATTTGATAATTTGGATTGAATCCATTGATCCATGTCATCGACAATGGCTTCGATAGAGCGCTCCGCATCAATGGAGCACAACACTCCTTGATGAGCGTAAAAGGTCTTGATGGTCTCAAGCGGCTCGACGTAAACCCGCATGCGGTTGTCGAACACCTCGTTGCGGTCATCCGCACCGCGTGCGCGTCCCAAAACCCGATCTCGCGCCGTCTCTTCGCTCACCACAACCTCAATGACACTGTGCAAGACGATCTGCGTATCATGACGCAAATGACGCTCCAGCGCTTCCATCTGCTCGATAGAGCGCGGATAGCCGTCAAATAAAATCACCTCTTTGGAAGCACCTTTGATGGCAGTAACGATGGTATCGATGGCGATGTCAATCGGTACGATCAACCCTTTGCTGATAAAGCTATCAATACGCGCCCCCAAAGCACTTCCGCTTTGCACCTCTGCGCGCAACAAGTCGCCCGTTGAGTAGTGCGCCATCTGAACGCTATGGCGCTGTGCGATCAACTGTGCATCCGTTGTTTTCCCCGATCCCGGGGCACCGATGATCAAAAAGAGCTGCTTCATTGCGCCGATTTTTGGTCACGCAGACGAATATGCAGTTCACGCAACTGCGTGAGCTCCACAGGACTAGGGGCACTGGTCATGAGGCATGACGCTTTTTGAGTTTTAGGGAAGGCAATGACATCACGGATGGACTCTTTTTTGGAGAGCAGCATCATAAGGCGGTCAAATCCAATGGCAAAGCCGCCGTGCGGAGGTGCCCCAAATTTGAGTGCATCAAGCAAAAAGCCGAACTTCGCGCGCGCCTCTTCCTCTTCGATACCCAAAAGCTTGAAGATCTGCTCTTGCAGCGCCTCTTTGTGGATACGGATCGAACCGCCGCCAAGCTCGGTACCGTTAAGCACAATATCATAAGCGATGGATTCGATATCTTCAAGGTGTTCATGGTTTAGATCGCGTGGCATGGTGAAGGGGTGGTGCAAGGCTTTGACGCGCCCCTCTTCGATCTCGAACATCGGAAAGTCAACGACCCAGACAAACTCAAAGCGGTCTTTGTCGATCAGGTTCATCTTCTCGTGTTCGGCGATAAAGATACGAAAGCGGCCCATGTAGTCCCACACCGTCTTTTTGTCTCCGGCGCCGAAAAAGACGACGTCGCCGACTTGCATCTGTGTGCGCTCGATGAGCAACTGGAGATCTTCAGGGCTAAAGAACTTCTCCAGCGGCCCTTTGAGTCCGTCCTCTTTCATCTGGAAATAACCCAGACCTTTGGCGCCGAATTTGCGCACGTAATCTTCAAAACTCTTCATTTCGCGCTTGGAAAATACCAAATCGGCCCCCGGTACCCGTAACGCTTTGATGCGGTTCATTTTGGGGTTGGCAGCGATGGCGGTGAAAATCTCGTTAGTGCAGCGTGCGAAGATATCAATCACATCTACCATTTTAAGCTCATAGCGCAGATCAGGCTTATCCGAGCCGTACCACTCCATCGCGTCGCTATATTTGATGCGGTTAAAAGGCGGGTTAATCTGATACCCTGCAGACTCGAACATTCCATAAATCAGCTCTTCGGCAACTTTGATGACATCCTCTTGATCACAAAAACTCATCTCTACGTCGATCTGGGTAAATTCGGGCTGGCGGTCGGCGCGAAGGTCCTCATCTCGGAAGCATTTGGCAATCTGAAAATAGCGGTCAAAGCCACCGACCATCAAGAGCTGCTTAAAGAGCTGCGGCGACTGGGGCAGGGCGTAAAACTCGCCCTCATGCACACGGCTCGGCACCAGATAGTCACGCGCGCCTTCAGGCGTGGATTTGGTCAAAATAGGGGTCTCAACCTCCAAAAAGCCCAAACGATCCAGTGTGTTGCGCGCGGCGATGGCGGCTTTGGAACGGAGCTTGAAGGTTTCATACGAAGAGGGATTGCGCAAATCAAGATAGCGATAGCGTAGACGGGTCTCTTCGCCGACATTATTGTCGCCGATCACGAAGGGCACCGGTTCAGAGCGATTTTCGATGATCAGCTCTTTGACGACCACTTCGATGGCTCCGGTTTTAAGGCGAGGGTTGACCAGCCCCTCACCGCGCGCACGCACGCTGCCTTTGGCAATCAGAACGAATTCGTCGCGTACATCGTTGGCGACCTTGTGCGCCTGAGTGCTATCGGCAGGGTCGTTGACCAGTTGGATCAGACCCGATTTGTCGCGCAGGTCGATAAATATGATACCGCCGTGGTCGCGGTGACTGTTGGCCCACCCGCACAAGACGACCTCTTGTCCGATATGGCGCTCACTAAGTTCAGTACAGTAGTGACTTCTCAATCGTGAATCCTCACAAATAATGTTTCTGCGATTATACTCAAGGGGAGCTTGGGCTTTGCTAAGTGCCTTACATGTAAGGGTGTGTTTGTAAAGTTGGCTATAATGACACCAAATCAAAGAGTGGGGTTGATGACTTGAAATTAACCAATATAAAAAGAGTCGGCGTCGTTTTGCGCCCCTCTACGCCTGAGTTAAAGAGCGTTTTTTATCAGGTTAAAGCGCTGTTTGAATCACATGGGGTCGAGATACTTATTGACAACATCAGCGGCGGTATGATCGGGGTGTTGGGGCAAAAATTTGACATTCTGTGTCAAAACTGCGACATGCTACTCTCCATCGGTGGTGACGGCACTTTTATTTCGGCTGTACGTCGCTCTTATGCCTACAAGATGCCGGTGTTGGGGATTCATGCCGGTAAACTCGGTTTTTTGGCCGATCTGGATTTGGCTGGACTGGAGGACTTTGTGCCTAAATTGACAAGCGGCGATTATTGCATCGAAGAGCGGGCGATGCTCGAAGCATCCATGACGACCAAAGAGAAGACAACACGTGTTATCGCCTTTAACGATATAGTTTTGACCCGCCCTTCGATTGCTAAAATGATTCATCTACAAACAAAGGTGGACGGCAAGGCCTTCAATACCTACTTCGGAGATGGCGTCATCATCTCCACGCCGACGGGCTCCACCGCCTATAACCTCTCCGCCGGAGGTCCGGTGCTCTTTCCGCATACCCATGTTTTCGCCCTGACACCCATCAGCCCCCATTCACTCACCCAGCGCCCAGTGGTATTGCCAGGCCATTTTGAAATCGAAGTCAGTACCTCCGAGCAGAGTGCGTTGGCGATCGTGGACGGACAGGATCTTTATGAGTTTGGCGAAGGGGATCGCATCCTCATCAAACTGGCAAGCGAATCAGCGCGGCTGCTACACAAATCCGACTTTAACTATTTCGATGTCCTTAAAGGCAAGCTGGGATGGGGTGAATAATGCTAGAGCGCCTCTATCTCAAAGACCTGCTTAGCTTCAAAGAGGCAGAGCTTGAATTTTCCAAAGGCCTGATTGTTTTTACAGGTCCCAGCGGAAGCGGTAAATCGGTACTGATGGGTTCTATTTTGGCGGCGCTGGGCCTCTCTGAGCCCAAAGCCACACTATGCGAACTTTGCGTCTCATGGCAGTTTGACGAAGAGCGCCACGGCATCGTCAACGAATCACCCAACATTCTGCGTCATACCAAAAAAGAGAAGGTGCGCTACTTTATCAACGCTCAAAGTCTCTCCAGACGCACGGTCTCACAGATGGCCGCAGGGCACGTCAAACACCTCTCTTTACGCGATGACAGCGATTTTGGTAGAGAACGGCTTTTGGCGTTACTAGATCGCTTTGCCTCACAGCTCGATGCACGCCATGCGATGCAAACGGAGCATCTTGCAGAGACTTTTTTGGCGTACACCAAAGCCAAAAAAGAGCTTGATGCACTAGAGCAAGAGGAGCGCCGCGTCAGCGAGCTTAAAGCTTTTGCCCGATTTGAAATCGAGCGCATCGATACTCTACGCCCGGAAGCAGGCGAAGATGAGCGGCTAATGGAGATCAAAAAAGCACTCTCCAGACGAGAAAAGACCCTTGCCTCCATCGCAGCCGCGCAACGTGTTTTCGATTATGAATCGAACGTGAGCCATGTGCTTGGTCTGCTTGAAATCGATGGTGCCTTTTTCGATGATGCCATGAATACCCTGCGCGGCCATCTCGATGAGGGTGCATTACGAATGCAAGAGCTCGAAGAGGTGAACATCGAATCTGTGCTTGACCGTATCGAAGCGCTCTCTGAACTCAAACGCCGTTACGGTTCCATCGAGGAGGCCATCGCTTATAGAGACGGCAAACGTTTAGAACTCGAACGCTACGAACAGATTGAATCAACCAAAAGTGCGCTGGTCTCAGAGTGTAAAGCCTTACATGTAAGGCTGCAAAACCTTGCCTCTGAGGTGAGTGAGCGGCGGCGGCAATCTCTTGGGGCATTTGAGGAACGTCTGGCACTCTATTTGCGGGCGCTCTATCTGCGGGCGGCATCGTTACATCTGCTTGAAGTGTCACCCGACGCTCTTGGTATGGACGCACTGGAGCTTAGGGTAGAGCAGACCCAAGCTTCATCGCTGAGCGCTGGAGAGTTCAACCGTCTGCGTCTCGCCATGCTGGCTGTCTGGGCGGAGGGGATCGAACAAGAAGAGGGCGTGCTGCTGCTTGATGAGATCGATGCCAATCTCAGCGGCGAAGAGTCGATGAGTGTGGCGCGGGTGCTGAGGCAGCTTAGCCGGATTTATCAAATTTTCGTCATCTCACATCAGCCGCAACTCACCTCTATGGGCGAACAACATTTCCTCATCTCCAAAGAAAACGAGAGCAGGGTAAGTGAACTTGACGAAGCGGGTCGCATCGAAGAGATCGCCAGAATGATCAGCGGTGAAACGATCACCAAAGAGGCGCGTCTCTTTGCCAAAGATCTGTTGCGCAGCGCCAAGGAGTGAGATGATTATCGATACCCACATTCACCTTGAAGATGAACGTTATGTGCCGGATTTTGAAGCCGTATTGGCACGCGCACGCAAAGTCGGAGTGGAGCGTTTCATCCTCCCCGGTGCCGATCCCAAAACACTCAGCCGCGCCGTAGAGCTGTGTGAGAAGCATGAGGGGCTCTACTTCGCCGTAGGCGTGCACCCTTATGATATGGATGCTTTTGCATCGTTTGAGTTTGATGCGTTCTTGCGCCACCCGAAGTGTGTCGCCATCGGAGAGTGCGGGTTGGATTACTACCGACTTGAAGGGGATGAAGCGCACAAAGAAGATGAAAAAGCCCGCCAAAAAGAGATATTTCGTGCGCAGATTCGTATGGCGATTGCTTATCATAAACCGCTGATTGTGCATATTCGAGATGCCAGTTGTGATGCCAAAGCGGTTTTACTTGAGGAAGGCTCCGATGCGGTCGGTGGCGTGCTGCACTGCTACAACGCTGATGAACAGCTTCTTGCTTTGGCACAATCGGGATTTTACTTTGGCATTGGGGGTGTGGTGACCTTCAAAAATGCCCGAAAATTGCTTGAGATACTGCCCAAAATCCCTAAAGATCGTCTACTGATCGAAACCGACGGGCCTTATCTCACCCCTCATCCGCATCGCGGCGAACGTAACGAACCGGCCTACTGTGCCTTGATTGCGGCAAAAATGTCTGAGCTTCTGGGATGGACACAGCCGGAGATTGAGGCACTCACCACTGCCAACGCCCAAAAGCTCTTTGGGATATAAAGCCTTTTTTCGCTAAAATAAAGCACTCTATCTACATCGCAAACAGGGGGTTTCGTGCGCATTATCGTTCTTTTGCTGCTGCTATTGTGCGGTGCTCAGGCCGTTTTGACGTTTGAATCTAACAACAAACGAGAGGGTGCCGTCCTCAAAAGTTTTGACATCTCTGCCGAGTTTTTAGGTGACAAGGGGTTGCGCCAGAGCATCCAAGACTACAAAAACACCTTAGCCCATCAGCATTTTTTCAAAGCGATGGATGAAGCTTACATGTACATTCCAATGATCAAAGAGGTCCTTTCAAGCTCTGGCGTGCCTACCGAACTTCTCTTTTTGGCAATGGCTGAATCGAACTTTTCTCTACGGGCTTTTTCAGACAAAAAAGCTTCAGGCCTGTGGCAGTTTATTCCCGAAACCGCACTCAAGAACGGTCTCCGCATCGACAACTACGTGGATGAACGCCGAGATTTAGTCAAATCGACACAGGCAGCCGTACGATATCTTGAGGGACTGCACAATAAATTTGGCAAATGGTATCTTGCTGCACTGGCTTATAACTGCGGTGAAGGACGCCTTCAACGCGCCATTAAAGAGGCCAAAAGCGACGATTTAGCAGTACTTATCGACAGTCAAAGACGTTATCTGCCCAAGGAGACGCGTCTGTATATGCGTAAAATTCTGGCTCTGGCCATCATCGGAAGTGATGAAAACTATCTCATCACCCACGAATACGACTTTTTACTCAATCGTGCGAGCGCCTTTTCCATCGCTTCGGTGCAGATCGCCGGAGGCGAACGTCTCAGTCGCGTCGCTAGAGTACTCAAGCTTCCTGCAAAAGAGCTAGAGAAGTACAATCGACATCTTAAGTACGACTTTACACCTCCCGATCTTGAAGGTTACGCCATCTATATCCCCTACGCCAAACTGGCCGATTTTAAACGCGACTACACCAGCGAGCCTCTGCGTCACAGCCATACGTTACATACCGTCAAGCAAGGAGAATCTCTCTCTAGCATTGGGCGACGCTACAAAGTCGATTTTCAAAAAATTGTCGATTTCAACCACCTCTCTAACAACAAGACGCTCTCTTTGGGACAGCGCCTGATCATTCCTATTCCTCACCCCACGATAGAGAGAGAAACGCACTACATCGTGCAAGCGGGAGACACGCTCGCCTCTATCGCAAACCATTTTCAATTAACGATCGCCAAACTTAAAGCGATGAATAACCTCAAAAACTCGCTCATTCGTATCGGAGATCGTTTACATGTCTACGATTAGGATCATCATGACAGCAGCACTGCTGATGCTGCTTGCAGGATGTAGCACCCGCACCAAAGATGGTTATCTAAACCAAGGAAGCGTAGTTCATGAACCTTCGTCCCAAGGTGCCGCCCATACTCCCTCAGATGCCGACAAGCGTCATCCGACAATGCGGCCTTATACAGTCCACGGCAAGCGCTACTACCCCACCATTGTGCATGTCGGCGAAGAGTTTCACGGTAGAGCGAGTTGGTACGGCCCCGACTTTCACGGCAAAAAGACCTCTAATGGTGAGACTTACGATATGCATACCATGACTGCAGCCCACAAAACACTGCCAATGAATACTGTCGTCAAAGTGACCCACAAAGAGAATGGGCGCAGCATTGTTGTGCGCATCAACGATCGCGGCCCTTTTGTCGATAGCCGCATCATCGATCTGTCTAAAAAAGGGGCGGCAGAACTCGATATCATCCGTACAGGCACCGCGCCTGTGAAGCTTGAAGTGTTGGGCTTTGAAGCCAAAGGCAACCGCACCATCTCGCCGATCGAAACACTGAAAAAGGGTCCCACGGAACAAGTTTCAGGATTCTTTTCGGTACAAGTGGGCGCATTTGTGCGGATTGAAGGGGCGATTGTGACGCAGGAGAAATATGACAAGATCCAAGGCTACAGCGCAGTGATCAAAGACTCAGAATATGAGGGCGGACGCCTCTTTCGTGTCTACGTGACAGGATTTAAAAGTGATGCGGAAGCACGTGATTTTATTGCGGCAAACAGCCTGCAACATGCATTTATCGTAATGGAGTAGAACAGATGAAGAGGTTAGAGCGAACAACCAAAGAGACGGCAATTGTCGTAGAGATAGCATTATTTGGCACTGGACAAAGCGCCATCCAAACTGGAGTCGGTTTTTTTGATCATATGCTTGAAAGTTTCAGCAAGCATGCCCAAATCGATCTAAACGTTACATGTAAGGGTGATACCCATATCGATGATCATCACAGCGTTGAAGATGTCGGTATCGTCATCGGTCAGTTGCTACGTTCAAGCATCTATCCGATTGAAAAAGTTGAACGGTTTGGAAATGCCGTGATCGTAATGGATGAAGCGGCGGTTTCTTGTGATCTGGATTTGAGCAACCGACCCTATCTGCACTACGATGTACCTGTTGATGGGAAAGTGGGACGTTTCGATACAGAGCTTGCCGAGGAGTTTTTCAAAGCGGTGGTACAAAATGCCGGAATCAGTGCGCACATCGTGATGCAACGCGGCAAAAACAGGCACCACATTGTCGAAGCAGCCTTCAAAGCTTTTGCGGTGGCGCTACGCCGTGCGCTCTCGCCCAACGAGCGCTCCGGTGTACCCAGTACCAAGGGTGTGCTGTGATCAAGCTAATTGTGCTGGATGTAGACGGCTGTATGACGGATGGACGCATCATCTACAGCAATGACGGCAATGAGACCAAAAGTTTCGAT
>DZBC01000001.1 GCA_022729835.1 Sulfuricurvum sp.
GAAGCGGGCCCGCAACGGGAGGGAAAGATCAGTGAAGAGGACATTTTGGCGCTTGATCTACCCAAAAAACTAGCCGCCAGACTGATCTGCAAGATCACCGGCGAGAACCCAAAAGCCTGTTATGCACGGCTAATTGATCTTGAGGTAAAATAACAACCATGCTTATTTACGGAAAACAGCCCATTTATCATCTTATTGAGCGTCATCCATCACGGATTCAAACCCTGTTTTTGGCTAAAGAGCTTGAAGCCAAAGAGTACAACCGAATCATGCGGTTGGGTTTTGAGGTCAAGCGCATTCCCCAAAACGCCGCGCAGGTGATGAGCAAAAACGGAAACCATCAGGGCTTTTTGGCAGAAGTCGAAGCGGTGGAGCCTAGTGTGCTTTCAGACCTGCATCAGCCTCAGTTCATTGTTTTACTCTCGGGGGTCACCGATGTGGGCAATATCGGTGCGATCATCCGTAGCGCTTATGCTTTGGGTGTGGATGCCCTGGCTGTCTGTGGGATCAGGTCGCTTGGACTCGAGGGGATAGCGCGCAGCTCTTCTGGTGCGTTGTTTGAGTTGCCATTGATCGTGGAGCACAATATTTTAGATCTTATCAATGAGCTTAAAACCCAAGGCTTTACCTTTTATGGCGCGGATATGCAGGGTGCAGATATACGTGATGCAGTCATGATGCCCAAGAGGGCGCTCGTTTTGGGCAACGAAGGTGAAGGGATTGCGCCGCGCGTTGCGGCAAAAATAGAGTATAAGGTGCGTATTTCGATGGCGCATGAGTTTGATTCGCTCAACGTCAGCGCGGCGGGAGCGATTATGATGGACAGGATGAGATATGCGTGATGTACTCGAAGGACTCAAAGGGCTTGATACTGAAGCGATAGTGCAGCGGACGAAAATTTCGCACAGTAATATTGTTAAAATGTTAGGACGTGATTTTGGTGCATTCAAAAAAGTGCAATTTTTTGGCTTTATATCGATTCTCGAGCGTGAATATCGTGTTGATCTACATTCGCTTAGAGAAGAGTACTTAGAGGCTTCAGCACTAGAACAGCCGACATCGCTACATCCTGAATATTTTTTGGGTGCGCCGAGAAAACGCTCATTGGGAAAGCTGTGGGGTATCGCTCTTTTGTTTTTGGTAGGGCTTGTCGTCTATATGCTGTTGCCGCAGACACCCCAAACGCCTCATCTGGTGTTGCCCGAAACAGAGCATCCTCTGATCGTAAAAGCCAAAGAACAGCTTGAAGCGGCGCGACAACAAGAGTCTCTTGAGGAGAACAATACACAATATCCTGAGCCGATAATGCCTGAAAAGATGGAAGTGCAGAGTGGGATTTTGGAACCAGAAACCAATGCTACCCTACAAGAAGAGCAAGCGGTAGCACCCATTGTCACAGCGGCGGAGAAGGTGATGACACCTACGCCATCAAATGTTGAGGCCGAGCTGGTGCTTATCCCTTCGAGACGCCTTTGGTTGGGAATTATTGATATGGATGATGGAACAAAAATACAGACCGTGACGCAAGACCCTTATGAGATTAATGCGACGAAACGATGGCGTATGGTTTTGGGACACGGCTATGTGGAGGTACGTATCAACGGAGAGACTAAGACATATCAAACTCCGGAAAAATTGTGGCTTGCCTATGAAAACGGCAGACTCGATGAGTTGGATGCGGAGACTTTTCGCCAACAAAACGGCGGTAAATCGTGGTAAAAAAAGCCCTTTTTTGGTGGGCTTTGTTGGGATCGATGCTTTGGGCTGAGAGTGTTATGCAGGAGAAAATCCGCTCTTTTGTTGAGCCTGAGGTGTATGAGAAAAACCGCGCATTTATAGCGACGATTTTTCAAGATGAGACTGCATATTATCAAAACGAGCGTCTAGATGTGGTTAGAATTGCTCAAACCTTACGCGATAACGGCTTATTGGGACTCTTTTTTGATGCGCCTACGTCAATGAAGTTGACTTTTCACAGCAGTGGATCACCACTTTTTTTTGTGAAAGTGATGGGGGATGCTCTGCGGGATTTGGGCTACTATCGGTATATGACTGAATACTCCAAAAACGATGTTGAAGGGTTTATATGGACCATTTCCCTCACCTCGGAATATGCTACGGACCCGACCGCGCTGCAGCGTGAACTTCGCAAGCGAGGCTGTGATATCGCGGATATGCGTCGGATCAATACGCACGAGTGGCACTATGATATTGATATGCACGATGCCCGCTTAGAGGTGGGTGAACTCACAGTGGGGGCTCAGGTGGAGCTCAAAAGTACACTTTCGCCCCACTGGGTCAATGTGTCAAAAGTCAAGACGCTGATGCTTACCAGCCTCAAAGCCAATCAGTGGCATCCGTATATTGCTTTTTATGACGGGAAAATGCGTCTGCTTAAAATCTACCAGCGCGATGAAAAGACATGGCAGATTAAAATCCAGCTCCCCCGTGATACTGTTTATGCCAAAATTAGTGACCTCTATCATTTGAAAAACATCAAAGAAGGTTTACAAATCGAGGCGCTTGGCGAGAAGTGAGTGGCCGGGGCAAGGTTGTGCTAGAATGTCAACCACAATTTTCCTACAGGTACACCAATGTTTGATGAGATAGAGTTCGATCGGATAAAACGCCTTCCTAAGTATGTGTTCGCACAAGTCAACGAGTTGAAAATGGCTGAGCGACGTGCAGGTGCCGACGTGATTGACTTTAGTATGGGTAATCCAGATGGAGACACCCCGGAGCATATCCGAGCAAAGTTGATTGAATCGGCGCAAAAAACCAAGACCCACGGCTATTCGGCTTCCAAGGGCATTTACAAACTCAGATTGGCCATTTGCGATTGGTATAAACGCCGATATGACGTTGATATCGACCCTGAGACTGAAGCGGTCGCAACCATGGGTTCTAAAGAGGGGTATGCGCATCTAGCCTACGCGATCACCAACCCCGGCGATGTGGCAGTTGTCCCCGATCCGACCTATCCGATCCACTCTTACGGTTTTATTCTTGCCGGTGGTAATGTCCAAAAAATGAAACTTCCCTTCGATGAAGATTACAATGTCGATGAAGATCAGTTTTTCCTCAATCTGGAGACTGCCTTCAAAGACTCTTTCCCCCGGCCCAAATTTGTGGTCGTCAATTTCCCGCACAATCCTTCGACGGCGACCGTCACGCCTCATTTTTATGAGCGTTTGGTGGCTATGGCGAAAAAAGAGCGCTTTTACGTTATCAGTGACATCGCGTATGGAGACATTACGTTTCGCGGATACAAGACGCCGTCGATCATGTCTGTTCCCGGAGCTAAAGATGTGGCAATTGAGAGTTTTACCCTCTCTAAGAGCTATAACATGGCCGGTTGGCGTGTCGGCTTTTTTGTTGGTAACAAGAAACTGATTGGGGCGCTGCAGAAGATCAAATCTTGGCTGGATTATGGGATGTTTACACCGATTCAGGTGGCAGCAACGATTGCGCTTAATGGAGATCAAAGTTGTGTCGATGAGATTGTTGATAAATACGATAAGCGCCAAGATGCCTTAATTGATGCCTTCAGCCGCGCTGGATGGCCGATTCGTCGTAATCAGGCATCAATGTTTGTTTGGGCGAAGATACCCGATTGTGCAGCCCATTTGGGATCGCTGGAGTTTGCAAAGCGCCTTTTGGTTGAAGCGCAGGTCGCGGTGGCTCCGGGCATCGGTTTTGGGGAGTATGGCGAGGGGTATGTGCGTATTGCTTTGATCGAAAATGAAAAGCGCATTCGCCAGGCGGCAAAAAACATCAAGCGGTTCTTATGCCAGTTTGAGGGTGCCGAGGAGTGTGAATGATACGCGTTGGAGTGATCGGCGTAGGGACGGTTGGGACATCGGTTGTTAAGATTCTCGAAGAGAATAGCGACATTATCGAGGCACGTGCAGGTAGCAAGATTGTTGTAAAAGCGGGAGCTGTGCGTTCGCTTGAAAAAGAGCGTGGCCTCTCTATCCCGCTGACAACCGATCCTTATGACATCGTCAACGATCCTGAAATTGATATTGTGGTAGAGCTGATGGGTGGAGCCGAAGCGCCTTATGAGGTGGTGAAGCAGGCGTTGCAAAATGGTAAGGCCGTTGTGACTGCCAACAAGGCGATGCTCGCGTATCACCGCTATGAACTCCAAGACTTCGCAGGAGATATTCCTTTTGAGTTTGAAGCCAGCGTTGCCGGTGGAATACCGATAATCAATGCACTTCGTGATGGACTCTCGGCAAACCATATCGAATCAATCGTTGGGATTATGAACGGTACATGTAACTATATGCTCAGTAAGATGATGCATGAGGGCGTGGCGTTTGATGTGATTTTAAAAGAAGCTCAGGCGCTGGGCTACGCGGAGGCTAATCCGACTTTTGATATCGGTGGATTCGATGCCGCCCACAAGCTTCTAATTTTGGCATCGATTGCTTATGGTATCGACGCCAAACCTGAAGATATCCTTATTGAAGGCATCGAAGCAGTGACGCAAGATGATATCTATTTTGCCAAAGAATTCGGCTATGTTTTGAAGCTTCTGGCTATTGCCAAACGTGACGGTGACGAGGTTGAGCTTCGTGTGCATGCCGCTTTGATTGATGCAAATGAAATGATTGCCAAGATCGACGGGGTGATGAACGGTATTAGTGTTGTAGGTGACAAAGTGGGCGAGACACTTTATTATGGCCCTGGCGCAGGCGGCGATGCTACAGCGAGTGCAGTCATTGCCAATATTATCGATATCGCTAGGTCGGGGCGTAAAAGTCGGCCGATGCTTGGATTTAACCGTCCTCTTGAGCATGGATTGCGTCTCAAAGCAAAAGATGCGATTCGCTCCAAATATTATTTGCGCCTTAAGGTGGTTGATGAACCCGGTGTCCTTGCGCAGATTAGTAAGATTTTCGGTGAACAGACTATTTCGATTGCGGCGATGTTACAAAACAGTATCGACAGCCGTTATGCCAACTTGCTTATTTCAACCCACACGGCCCATGAGCGTGATATCCAAAAAGTGCTTTTGGAGCTAGAGGGACTTCATTTTGTTGCTGCAAAACCCGTCATGATTCGCATTGTGTGAATTATGACCTCATTTTAATATTATTTTTACCTTAATTTAGATAGCATACGCTTCCGTTTTGCCTTACTAGGACAAATTTGTTGAATGTTTGTCGATACCTGAGGGTATCCGCAAGTATTGGTGCTGCGTCGGCGCACCTACATGTAAGGATAAGCGAAGCCAATTTTGGAGCTTACCATGAAAGTACGTTCTTCGGTAAAGAAGATGTGTGATGACTGCAAGGTGATCAAACGTAAAGGAATTGTAAGAGTAATCTGCAAAACCCCTAAACACAAACAGAGACAAGGATAAGTATGGCACGTATCGCTGGTGTAGACTTGCCCAAGAAAAAAAGAGTTGAGTATGGATTGACCTATGTTTATGGCATCGGTTTGCATACTTCACGCCTCATTCTCGACGCAGCCGGTATCAATTACAACAAGCGCGTTTATGAACTGAGTGAAGATGACGTTGCGAATATTACCAGAGAGATTCGTGCCAAGCACACGGTCGAGGGTGACCTGCGCAAACAAGTAGCTATGGACATCAAAGCATTGATGGACCTTGGAAGCTACCGTGGACTTCGTCATCGAAAAGGATTGCCATGCCGTGGCCAAAGCACGAAAACCAATGCGCGTACACGCAAAGGCAAACGTAAAACTGTCGGTTCGGCGTGAGGATAACAACAGATGGCAAAAAGAAAAGTAACTCGTAAAAAAGTTGTTAAAAAAAATATTGCGCGCGGAGTGATTCACATTTTTGCTTCGTTCAACAACACGCTGGTCACCATCACTGATGAGATGGGGAACATGATCGCATGGAGTTCAGCCGGAAGCCTAGGCTTTAAAGGCAGCAAAAAGTCAACTCCGTTTGCTGCTCAGGCAGCAGTTGAGGCAGCAGTTGAAAAAGCAAAAATCCATGGCCTCAAAGAGCTCGGTATCAGAGTGCAAGGCCCAGGATCGGGTCGTGAAACTGCTGTTAAATCTGTCGGTACAATCGAGGGTATCCGTGTTACATTCATGAAAGATGTAACTCCGCTGCCACACAACGGTTGTCGCGCACCAAAACGTCGTAGAGTCTAAGGAGGATCACCAATGGCAAGATACAGAGGTCCAGTAGAAAAAATCGAAAGAAGATTCGGCGTCAGTCTCAATCTTAAGGGTGAGCGCCGCTTGGCCGGTAAATCGGCACTAGACAAGCGTCCTTATGCACCAGGCCAGCACGGTCAACGTCGCAAAAAGCCTTCAGAATATGGACTCCAGCTCAACGAGAAGCAAAAAGCCAAGTTCATGTATGGTCTTTCCGAAAAGCAAATGCAAGCAGTATTTGCTGAAGCGAAGCGCCGTACAGGGAATACAGGTATCAACCTTGTCACCCTGCTTGAGCAGCGTCTTGACAACGTGGTTTACCGCATGGGCTTTGCTACAACCCGTCGCTTTGCACGCCAATTGGTCAATCATGGCCATGTTATCGTAGATGGACAGCGTGTGGATATCCCTTCGTACCGCGTCAAACCGGGTCAGAAAGTGGAGATCCACGAGAAGAGTAAGAAAAATGTTCAAGTAGTTCGTGCGCTTGAGTTGACCAACCAGACAGGTTTGGCACCGTGGGTTGATATCGACGCTGAGAAAGTGTTCGGTATTTTTACACGTCTTCCTGAGCGAGAAGAGGTTGTTATCCCGGTTGAAGAACGTCTGATCGTTGAGCTTTACTCGAAATAATTTATAACAATAAAGGCACTGACGCATGAACAAAATCAAAACATCGCCGCTTCTTCCGCAAGAGTTTGTCGTTGAGCAGGTTAGTGAGAACGAAGCCAATGTCATAGCCTATCCGTTTGAAACCGGATATGCTGTTTCGTTGGCACATCCTCTCCGCCGCTTTTTGCTCAGTAGCTCTGTAGGATTTGCACCAGTCGCCATCAAAATTGAGGGTGCTCAGCATGAATTTGATTCTGTGCGCGGTATGCTCGAGGATATTTCTGATTTTATCATCAATCTAAAAGGCGTGCGCTTCAAGCTAAAAAACAATGCCAAAGAGGTTGAAATATCATATAGCTTTATCGGACCCTGCGAGATTAAGGGTGGCGATCTTGGTGGTGAAAGCGTCGAAATAGTTACACCCGACGCTTTCTTGGCCACACTGAACGAAGATGCAACATTGAATTTTTCATTGAAAATTTATCAGGGGATTGGGTATGTGCCTAGTGAGGATATCCGTGATCAGCTTGATGACGGATATATCGCACTGGATGCTTATTTTACGCCTGTTCGAAGAGCCACGTACAAAATAGAGAACGTGCTTGTAGAAGACAACCCGAATTTTGAAAAAGTGATCCTCAATATCGTCACGGACGGGCAGATTAGCCCACATGAAGCGTTCAAGAATGCACTGCAGGTGATGTATGCTCAACTTTCTGTATTCAACAGTGAGATCAGCATACAAATGCCTACATCGATAGAGCGTTCAGAAGAGACGCCAGAACTTAGAAGATTGATGGGTAGAATCGATGAACTTGGCCTGAGTGCGCGCAGTTTTAACTGTCTAGATCGCTCCAGTATCAAATACATCGGTGAAATTGTCATGATGAGCCAAAATGATTTGAAAAATGTCAAAAATCTTGGCAAAAAATCATATGAAGAGATTGTCGAAAAAATCGAAGAGTACGGCTTTAGCGTAGGTGCTGAGTTGCCTAGCGATCTTCTTTCGACATTAAAAAAGAAAATTGAAGCTGAATAAGGATACCCAATGAGACACCGTCATGGATACCGCAAACTGGGGCGCACCAGTGCACACCGCGCTGCTCTGCTTAAAAACCTCACGATTGCATTAGTCGAAAGTGGAAAAATTGAAACGACATTGCCAAAAGCAAAAGAGCTTCGCTCTTATGTCGAAAAATTGATTACTACTGCCGGAAAAGGTGATGCAAACGCACACCGCGCTATTTTCGCTTCATTGCAAAATAAAGAAGCTACGAAAAAGCTGGTCAATGAGATCGGCCCAAAATATGTAGAACGCCCAGGCGGCTACACCCGTATTACCCGCACCCGTATTCGCCGCGGTGATGCGACTACTATGGCATTTGTCGAACTCGTCTAAGAGTTCGGCACCCATCCCCCTCCATCCCCCTCGCAGGCGCTACATATAACGTGCTACATTAACAAGCTTCGTTTACCTCCCTTTTTTTATGGCGTGTTAAGCGAGTTTGCCCTATTTTTCGGGACAGTTTATCAAAGGTTAAAATAGATGATTCCATTTAGTGACGAAGAGTTGATAGCGCCGGTCCGTCGTGTAATTGAAAAGGTTCGCCCGACACTGGCACTAGACGGTGGGGATATTGATTTCATCACCGTCAAAAACGGCGTTGTGTATGTTCAGCTCAAAGGAGCCTGTGTTGGTTGCGGAAGCAGCGGCAATACGCTTAAGTATGGTGTCGAACGCCACTTGCGCATAGAGATTCATCCTGAATTAACGGTCGTGAATGTACCATTCGGAATGGAAAATCAGATCGACAATCTTTAGCATCCCTTGTTTTTTCCGATATTTTATTCAAGAAATGATCCATTCAGGAGTGTGAGATGAAAACTATCAATAAATTTAAAGCCCTCACCACAGCTAATGATAGCTTCAATAAGGCTGATTACGCTCAGGCCTTGCGGAATTACGCTTTGGTGCTCAAAGACCATCCAAACTCCAAAGAGGCGTACAACGGTGCTATTCTTGCCGAGATGGCCATGAGTGGGGAGTTGAGTGCCGTTGCATTGTTTGATTACTATGAAGTACTTCGAAGCGAAAATGCAGATGAAGCCGATCTAATAATGAGTGAAATACTTAGTTCTATGGATGGCACTCTTGATGAAATAGCCCAACTCATTTCAAACCCGTCGAAGCATCGTGTGGAACTTGAAAATGGCATTAGTTATACAGAATTTAAAATGCTTGTTGAAGAGGAAGGTGATTTCAAACGTATTTTTGAAAACATAATGTTCTCGACGAGGGTTATTATTACTGAAAAAGAGGATTTTTTAGATTTTTTAGAAGAACTTGTAGCCCACGGTTTTTCTGAAATGGCGATAAGCTATGTCGAGAGCGCACTCTCGGTTTATAAAAATGATCCGAAGCTCACGCGTGTTTTTGAAATGATACGCTTTAAGGCGCATAATTGAAGATCGCGCTTCGCTCCACTCCTTTTGCGTTCGTCACAGAAAATTCTACAGAGTGTGATCATCAGACGGCTTTTGTTGTCACACGTCTGAATGAAAAATATCAAGAGGATGCACATAAACACGGTGCGGTAGCATGTGTTAAGCCATCAGCTATTGCTACGTCATTCGGGATTGATCGTATCCGCATTATAGGCATCACTGGAACTAACGGTAAGACAACGACGGCCAGCGCGATCTATTCCATGTTGTTAGACCTTGGCTATAAAGCGGCGATGCAGGGGACTCGGGGCTTCTTTATGAATGATGCCCAAGTTGAAGAGAAGTCTTTGACGACGCCTACGGTTCTCACAACCTACAGACATATTTATCAAGCAGTGAGTGCTGGATGTGATTTTTTTGTAATGGAAGTAAGCTCGCATGCGATAGCCCAAGATCGTATTGAAGGACTCCCTTTTGCTTTAAAGGTTTTGACCAATATCACGCAGGATCATCTGGATTTTCATGGGACGCTCGAGGCGTATGTGGCAGTTAAAAACAGTTTTTTTACGGATTCCGGAATGAAGCTGGTCAACAAAGATGAGCCAAAAGCGCTGATTAACACCAAAAACGCTTTTACCTATGGCGTTGAGAACAACGCCACCTACAAGATTGTCGCATATACGCTCAAAGAGGGGATCGGTGGAGTTATCAACCGTCTAGGAGAGATCAGCACATTTCAATCTCCGTTACATGGTTTTTTCAACCTCTACAACATGCTCTCAGCCATCGCTTCGGTACATCTTTTGACTGAAAAACCGATGGAGTTGATTACGGAAGCGGCGGAGAACTTTGCTGGAGTTAGTGGGCGCATGGAGTGTGTGAGTACAGAACCATTGGTGATTGTGGATTTTGCGCATACGCCCGATGGTATCATACAGGTGCTAGAAGCGCTCAAAGATAAAGAGCTGCGGGTGGTTTTTGGTGCCGGGGGTGATCGGGACCGTAGCAAGCGTCCTTTGATGGGGAGGGCTGCGGAGCGCTACGCAAAGAAAATCTATCTTACCAGTGACAACCCGCGTAGCGAAGATCCTCAGGCGATTATAGATGATATTTTAGTAGGTATAGAGAATCGCTCCAAAGTACATGTAGAGCCAAATCGTAAAAAAGCGATTGAAGCAGCCCTATTAGAGCAGAAGAGCGGAGAGGCTGTGGTGGTTTTGGGGAAAGGGGATGAACGATATCAGATCATTTACGACCACCATCTTCCTTTTGATGATCGGGATGTGGTTCGAGCGCTTTTGAAAGACTTATCTTAAATTTTAAACCTGACTGTTTGGGCTTAAAGTGAACGATTGTTTATCCGCTATAATGCGCCGAATTTTCACTGCCTAAGGAGCTTTTATGATACCAGGACAAGTCCCGCAACCCGCTTTTTATATGTTCAAATGTGAACAGTCTGCACCTCCTGGAATGCCAAAGCCCAGTTGCGTCAATCCGCAGACACAGGAACTTTTTCAGTATTTAGCCCAATCTTTAATGCAAAAAGGTATAATTGGAACAGTACAACCTATCCGAACAGGCTGCATGAACCGCTGTAATATGGGGCCTGTCATGTTGGTAGAGCCCGGTCATGTTATGTATACAGGATTAACCAAAGAGAAGATTGACAGAATCATCACAGAGCATATTTTAGGTGGTGAGGTCGTCTCTGAATATGTGATTCCCGCACAGATGTGGGGTGAGCCAATATCCCCGGCAGATATGGCAAAACAGATGGGTAGATAAGCGATTAAGGACACAAATCAATGACCATGGAAATGCTCTACAGTAAGATTCATCGAGCGACCGTAACGGATGCAAACCTAAATTATGTGGGGTCTATTACGATTGATGAGCAATTGCTAGAAGCATCGAAAATGCGTTTCGGACAGAAAGTTGAGGTTCTCAACATTAATAACGGTGAGCGTTTTTCAACCTATATCATCGTAGGTGAGCGGGGCAAGGGTGATATTTGTCTCAACGGTGCGGCGGCGCGTAAAGTACACAAGGGTGACAAAGTGATTATCGTCGCTTATGCAACTTACGAAGAGTCCGAGCTTGCGGCATATCAGCCGACTGTAGTCCTTGTGGATGACGACAATCGAATCAGCGAAGTATTGACGAGCATTTGATGTTTGACAAGATGAATCTGGGTGAGATGGGCAAGATATTCGAGGGATTGCAAGAGCAGGCGCAGAAGCTGCAGACGGAAATCGCCGCTCGTGAGTACACGGTAAAAACCGGAGGCGGTATGGTCAAAGTGACGATCTGCGGCTCTGGTGAGGTGATCGATGTAGATATCGCTGATACCTTGCTCGAAGATAAATCGTCGCTGCAAATTTTGCTGATTGCGGCATTCAATGATGCCAACAAAATGGTCGAAGACGCTAAAAAACAGAGCGCACTGAACCTCTTTGGCGGCATGAATCCCTTTTCTCAGCGCTGATGCGCTTTTTACTCCTTCTATTATCTTTTGGTTACGTTCTTGTGGCATGTGAGAGTGGTTGGCTTACATGTAAGCAAAAAGCGGTGGATGCGGGGGTATTTCGCAACGGACACTTTGCGATTCCTTTGGCCCCTACGGTGCGCTTGGTTTACAGCGAACAAGATGATCCGAAATTCTCTCGATACGACCCCCTGCTTGGCCTAGCGCTTGTAGAAGATAAAAAGCCTTTTGCTTACCCCTACACACTTGTGCGTACCATTGACAGCAAAAAAGTTGCAGCCATCGATGCCCGCGGAGTGCATGAGGTCAAGCGGGTTTCGGCACAGTGCGGCTTGGATCGTCTTGGGGTTTGTGAGACTTCCGCTTCGAATATGGCTTTTTTGAGCGACAGTTGCTGTGCCTTGCACGCCTTGATCACGCCTAGAGGTGTGATTGACGCGGCGTTTATCGATTATTTCAAAAGTGCAGCTTGGGCAGGTTACGGAGATGCAGGCATACGCCTTGGCGAGCGCGAGGGGGGCGTTGTTGTTGCGTCGATCGATCCCTTTTTCGAGCCACTTGTATTTGAGCTTGGTGACAGGTTGATGGCCTTTGACGGGCACACGTATCGTTCTGTTTGTGCATTTGAAAAAGCGATTTTACTCTCTCGGCCAGGTAGTACACATCGATTTAAAGTCGCTAGAGGCGGGCGGGTGTTTGATGTCGATGTGTTGTTAGAGAGACGTTTGGGCGGCGGCTTGCGGCCTGATACCTACCTTGAGCGTTTGGGTATTCTGCTCGATGAACGCTATTGCATTGACACAAGCTCAATGAGCTTGTCTGCGAGAGGTCTGCAAAAAGGAGATTGTCTGATTCAGATCAATCATCAAGACATCAAAGCCCACAGTTCAGATGCTATGTTGTGGTTGCAGGGGGATAACGCACTTCTCTTCGAGCGGCGGGGGTTGCAGTTCTTTATTCATATAAAAAGTAAAGATGCTAAAATGCCAAAAAAGATATAACGGGTTTTCATGCAGGCGTTCGAAGCTTTTATCAGTGAGCATCTTCCAAAAGCTTCAAGTTTCCATCCTCACTACGAGGCCGCACTTCAAGCAATGCTTTTAGCCGGTGGCAAACGGTTTCGACCTGCGTTGCTGCTCTCAGTGGTGCGTGCGTATGCTCCCTTGATGCTTGAGAGTGCCTATCACGCGGCGTACGCAGTTGAGTTGTTACACACCTACTCTTTGATTCACGACGATCTACCCGTGATGGATAACGCCCCGTTGCGGCGCTCACAGCCCACCTTACATGTACGCTATAACGAGGTGACGGCAGTTTTGGTGGGCGACGCGCTCAATACCCACGCCTTTGAAGTTCTTGCTCATGCCCCTTTTTCGGATCGTGTTTTGGTGCGGCTTATTCGTGCCTTGGCTCAAAACGGCGGCGCTTCGGGGATGGTGCTTGGCCAGGCTATTGACTGCCATTTCGAAGGGCAGGCGCTGACATTGGAGCAGATGAAGGCGTTACATGTAAACAAAACGGCCAAGTTGATTGCGGCGTCGCTGAAAATGGGTGCGGTTATTGCTGGAATAAGAGTGCTCGAAGGGCCATTATATGATTTCGGCATTGATCTGGGTCTGCTCTTTCAGATTCAAGACGACATTTTGGATGTGACGCAGACGCCACAAGTGGCGGGCAAGACAACGCAAAATGATGGCAACAAAAACAGTTTTGTGACTGTTTTGGGCTTGGAGCGGGTAATTGAAGAGGCTGATGCGCTTGCCTGTGAGCTTCATGGAAGACTCGAAAATATGGATGAACGCTTGCGCTTCGAGCTTTCATCTCTGCTGCACCACTATATCAACAGACATAAGGAACATTCATGAGTAATACAATGCGACAACAGATGGCCGATACCATCCGCTTTTTGGCGGCAGATATGATAGAACGTGCCAATTCAGGCCATCCAGGTGCACCGATGGGACTCGCCGATATTGCTGTGGTGCTAAGTGAACACTTGAGTCACAATCCTAAAAATCCGAAGTGGATCAACCGTGATCGGTTGGTATTCTCGGGCGGCCATGCAACGGGACTGATCTACTCTCTTTATTATTTATGGGGATATGGCCTGACGATTGAAGATTTGCAGTCGTTTCGACAGTTTGGTTCAAAAACTCCAGGGCATCCTGAGTATGGTCATACCGCAGGCGTGGAGATGACGACGGGACCTTTGGGGCAGGGCGTGGCCAATGGTGTGGGCTTTGCGATGGCAGCCAAACATGTGGCGGCTCAAGTCAACTCTGAAACAGCCGCTCTGATCGATCATCACGTCTATGTATTGTGTGGTGATGGGGATCTTGAAGAGGGGGTGAGCTACGAAGCCTGCTCTTTGGCGGGGCATCACAAGCTTGATAATCTGATCATGATCTATGACTCCAACCGCATTACCATCGAGGGTTCTACCGCTTTGAGCATCTCAGAAAATATGCGTATGCGTTTTGAGGCTCAGGGTTGGTATGTGCTGGAGACCGATGGGCATGATTTTGATGCGATTGATGTAGCCCTTCATGCGGCCAAAAAAGCGGATCGTCCGGTTGTGATCATTGCCCATACGACCATCGCCAAAGGTGCCGATAAAATGGAAGGTACACATCATGCCCACGGAGCGCCTTTGGGTGCGCAAGAGATCGAGAGTGCCAAGCGAAAAGCGGGATTTGATCCGCAAAAGAGCTTTTTTGTAGATGATGCGGTGTTGGAGCGCTTCCGTTGCGCGATTGAAAAGGGCGATTTGGCAGAGCGGGAGTGGAAGCACCGTATGCTCACATTGCCGCTTTCTGAGCAGAATGAAGCGTTTAAGCAGCTCATGGAGCCGGACTTTTCACGCATCGAGTGGCCGGTGTTTGAAAAGGCAGATGCGACGCGTAACACCAACGGCAAAATCCTCAATGCCATCGCCAAAGCAGTTCCCGGTTTCTTGGGTGGCTCAGCCGACCTCGCACCATCGAACAAAACCGAGCTGATCGGTATGGGCGAATTCCCAAAAGGTAAAAATATCCGTTTTGGTATCCGTGAACACGCTATGGCGTCGATCACCAACGCGATGGCACTTTATGGCCCGTTGATGCCTTTTAGCGCCACTTTTTTCGTCTTTAGCGATTATCTTAAACCCGCAGCGCGCATTGCCGCGCTGAGCGGTATTCAGCACTTTTTCGTTTGGACTCATGACAGCATTGGCGTCGGGGAAGACGGCCCAACGCACCAGCCCATCGAGCATTTGAGCCAGTTTCGTGCACTGCCAAATTTCTATGTGTGGCGTCCGGCGGATGGACATGAGAATGTGGTCGCATGGAAAACGGCGCTAAGCATGTGTCAAAGTCCCAGCGCATTTGTGGCTTCCAGACAAAATCTCTCCGTGTTGCCGACGTCGGTTTATGGAGAGGCTTCACGCGGGGGCTATCTGTTAAGCCGCCAAGAAGGAGCAACCTTGACACTGATGGCTTCGGGTTCTGAAGTGCAACTGGCGCTTGATGTGGCACAAAAGCTCTCCGAGCAAGGAGTTGCGCTCAACGTGGTGAGCGTGCCGTGCTTTGATCTGTTTATCGAGCAAGATCAGGCTTATATTGAAGCGGTCATTGCGCCAGACACGCGCAAGGTTGCCATTGAAGCGGCGCGTGGTATGGAGTGGTATCGATTGGCCGATCAGGTGATCGGTATGAATGGTTTTGGTGCTTCGGCTCCCGCAGGTGCGCTTTTTGAATACTTTGGATTTAGTGTCGAATCTATTATAGAAGCGATACACTAAGAAGTGTGCGGCTAAGGAGTATGCTTGAACGATTCGCAGCAATATAAAGAGAAAAAGGCGCGTTTTGCGTCGATGATCACCTTTTATGGGCGCAATGTTGCCGAAGAGTTGTTGGCGGATCGGAGCGTACAGCTCCACAAACTTCATTTGGCTGATTCGAACCGTCGTGAGGGGATCATCTTGAAGCTTGAAGCGATGGCTCAGGCTAGAGGGATTGAGATCGCGTATCACAGCAAAGAGGCACTCTCGCGTATCTCCAAAAATGCGAAGCAAGATCAGGGGGTTGCGATCGATGTGATGGCGCAAAACTACCGTGACGCGTCGCAGCTTCTCGTAGATACACCCCAAAAAATGCGTCTTATTGCTCTTGACGGGATTCAGAATCCGCAAAACTTAGGCATGATTGTTCGCTCTGCGGCTGCAGGTGCTATCGACGGGATAATTTTGCCGCGCAAAAGCAGTGCCAAGCTCTCGCCACTGGTGATGAAGGCGAGCGCTGGGACGCTGTTTAAGATCGATATCTACTATTGTGACGATCTAGAGCCGATTTTGCGCGGTTTGAGGGATTTTTCTATTTATCAGCTCTCATCCCACGCCACGCGCAACCTCTTCAAAGAAGAGCTCGCGGCACGATCAGTTTTTGTGTTGGGGAATGAGAGTGAAGGAGTGAGTTCTTCGGTGGGCACTTGTGCCACGCACACACTCAACATCCCGATGCGTCGAGGTGTGGAGTCGCTTAACGTGGCGATCGCGGCAGGCTTACTGGCCTTTTTGCCCTGATTATTTGACTCTTTTTGCCAAATCGCTCAAGAATCGCTCCATATCGTACTTGACCCGGTACTCTGGAGTCATGATATGAATCAGAATATCCCCCAAATCGATAACGATCCATTCGTCGCTTTCATCAACAAAGAGAAACTTCTCCTCAGGCTTAAGCTCGCGCCGTAGATGATCAAGTAGTGCTTCGGTGTGGCGGCTCCCGAGTGAAGAGGCGATAACAACGTATTCGACAAAATAGTCACGCTCCCTAAGATCGAAGGCTTCAATCGCTTCGGCTTTGTGTTTGTCCAATATATGCGTGATGTGTTCAATGCGTTTGAGCATGAATCTCCTTGTAAAAATCAATAACTTCCGTAGCGATCTGTGGCGGCAAAAGGCCCTGGTCCGGCGCGAAACGAAGGGCCGTAGAGTTGACATCTACCATTACATGTAAGGGAGTGTAATCTCCCTTGACCTCGTAACCTTTTCGACTGGCTACTACCCATGTCACCAGCGCATCGAGCGCATCAAACGCGAACCACCTTGAGAGTGTCGGTAGATTATCGGCTCCGATGATCAGGTAGAGTTTACCTTCCGGGGGAAGGTAGCGGCGCACAGTCTCGATGGTCGGAACCGGACGACCCTGACTGGTCTCAAAGGTGCTGATCTCAACACGCGGATCATCGAAGAGTCGCTCAAGCCATTGCACCCGCAAGTGTGCTGGCGCAACGACAGTCTCTTTTAAAGGATTGCGAAAAGCAGGTACGATGACCAGCTTGTCGATCTCGAGGTGTCTAAGCGCTGCGTCAACGACAGCAACGTGTCCTAAATGGGGCGGATCGAAACTACCACCGTAGAGTGCTACATTCATTTAATGCAAATTATAGCCGATTCAGGGTAAGATTTAACCATACGCTAGACCAAAAACTCTCATAGGAATCTCGATGCAACTCTACTCAATCAAAGACCTTGAACTGGCCCACAAACGTGTTTTTATCCGATGTGATTTTAACGTTCCGATGGATGAATATGGCAATATCACTGATGACCGTCGTATTCGCGCGGCTTTGGCAACCATCAACTACTGTTTAGATCAAGACTGTTCCGTGATTGTTGCCTCCCATATGGGTCGTCCCAAAGGGGAGCGAAGCGACAAATATTCACTAGCCCCGATTCAGCGCCGCTTGCAACAGCTTTTGAAGCGGGATGTCGTGCTAACGAGAGATGTTGTTGGGGAAGATGCCTGTGCCAAAGTGCAGGCACTAAAGCCCTCTGAAGTCATCTTGCTTGAAAACCTCCGCTTTGAAAAAGGCGAAGAGAAGAATGATGCGAAGCTCTCCAAGGCACTCGCGGAGATGGCAGATTTTTACATTAACGACGCTTTTGGGGTTAGCCACCGTGCCCACGCTTCAGTTGAGGGCATTACCCATTTTTTTGACAATGAGCACAAGGCGGCTGGCTTTTTGTTGCAAAAAGAGATTCAGTTTTTTGGCACCTTACTCAAACGTCCTGTGCGTCCCTTTGCGGCGATTGTAGGCGGAAGCAAAGTCTCTGGAAAACTCGAGGCGCTCATCAACCTGTTGCCGCGTGTCGATAAGCTGCTAATCGGTGGCGGTATGGCCTTCACCTTTCTCAAGCAAATGGGCTATGACATAGGTAACTCGCTGGTCGAGGATGATTTATTGCAAGATGCACAGCATGTGATGGACGAGGCGCGCCGCTTGGGCGTGAAGTTTTATTTGCCCGTTGATGTCGTTGCTGCGCAGGCGTTTGCGCCTGATGCTGTCAGTAAGCTGGTGACGGTACAAGAGATTCCGCAAGGCTGGATGGGTCTGGATATCGGGCCGGCCACGGTGCGGCTCTACCGTGAAGCGCTTAACGACGTACAAACGGTACTGTGGAATGGGCCTATGGGGGTCTTTGAAATGGAGCGCTTTGCGCGCGGCTCTACCAAAATCGCCCACTTTGTCGCTGATTCATACGCCACCACTGTCGTAGGTGGAGGCGATACTGCAGACTTGGTACAGCGCATCGGCGTGGATGAGGAGATGAGCTTTATTTCGACAGGAGGTGGTGCCTCTCTTGAGCTGCTCGAAGGGAAGATTCTACCTGGGGTGCAGCAACTGATCGTGGAAGAGATCGCATGATCCTCGCAGCCAATTTCAAAAGCAACCTCAACCGTGCAAAAGCCCATACTTATATAGAAGCACTTGAAGCTTTTTGTACTCAAAATGCGATTGAAGATCGTGTTATCGTATTTCCTCCGGCATCTGCTTTGCGGGAAAGTAGCTTACATGTAAAGGTGGGTGCTCAAAACGCCTTTGCTGCTCGTAGCGGTGCCTTTACCGGAGAGCTGGCGCAAGATCAGCTCGACGAGTTTGCTATCCGCACCGTTTTGATCGGCCACAGTGAGCGTCGTCATGTAATCGGTGAAACGCAGGAGCTAATCGCCGAGAAGTTTGCTTACTATCAAAAGCAGGGTTTTGAGATCGTCTATTGTATCGGCGAGCCGCTTGAGGTACGTGAAGAGGGGAATGAGGCTTTGTTGGAATACCTTGAAGCGCAGTATGAGGGCGTTGACCTGCACTATAGTGGTTTGGTGATTGCGTATGAGCCGGTTTGGGCGATCGGTACAGGCCTAACACCGACGCTACAAGAGATTGAACTCATTCACGCATCCATCAAAGAGCGCACATCACGCCCACTGCTCTATGGCGGAAGTGTCAAGGCAGAGAACGCGCGGGAGATTTTGGCGCTTGAGCACGTTGAGGGTGTTTTGGTTGGCAGCGGTGCGCTTGATGTGAGAGATTTTTGTTCGATGATCGCAGATGCGAAAAGTCTACATGTACAAAAGGAGAAACACAGATCATGATCATGAAGGGGAAAAAGGGGCTGATCGTAGGATTGGCCAATAATAAGTCGATTGCGTATGGCATTGCTGAAGCTTGTGCACGCGAAGGGGCGCAAATGGCCTTCACCTATCTCAATGACGCGCTCAAAAAGCGGGTAGAGCCGATTGCACAGGAGTTTGGCAGTCGGTATGTCTACGAGCTGGACGTTTCGAATGAAGTGCATATGGCTGGTATCGCCGATCTGATTGCAAAAGATTTCGGAAAGATCGACTTTTTGGTCCATTCTGTGGCGTTCGCACCTAAAGAGGCGCTGAGTGAGCCGTTTATGAAAACCACTAAAGAGGCGTTTGATATCGCGATGAACGTTTCGGTCTACTCTTTGATTGATCTAACCAACCGACTTGAATCGGTTTTGGCCGATGATGCGTCGATTTTGACCTTGAGCTATCTTGGCGGGCCAAAGTTCATCCCAAACTATAACGTGATGGGCGTGGCCAAAGCCGCGCTTGAATCTACAGTGCGCTACATGGCCGTAGAAATGGGCGTGAAGGGGCAGCGTGTTAATGCTATCAGCGCTGGACCGATTCGTACGCTTGCGGCAGCCGGTATTGGTGACTTTAAGCAGATTCTTACATGGAATGAATGTAATGCTCCTCTGCGCCGTAATGTCAGTATCGAGCAGGTCGGCAACTCGGCGATGTATCTGCTAAGCGACCTCGCTTCTGGGGTGACGGGTGAGATTCATTATGTCGATTCGGGCTACAACATTATGGGTATGGCGGCCGTCGAAAAGAACGCTGAAGATAAAACTGTACTCGCGTGGGACAACCGCGACGTCTAGCGCTTTGAACAAGCGCAGGGGGGGCTTGAGCTCCCACCCCTCGTAAGCTTATACCTTCTCTTATAAAAAAAATTAATACAACGTTATATTTATTATAAAATCAATAGTGAATTTTCGTAACATTAAAATAAAAATATAGCTTTTTGGTCACAATTTTGCCTCAGATTACGGAGATTGTGTAATACAATGGTGGCGTTTGGAGATTTTACTACAAGGAAGAATGAATGAAACTAGTTAAAATGAGCCTTGCGGCAGCAATGTTGATGGGTGTAAATGCGTTTGCGCTCGAGAATGTGAAAATCAGCGGAAACGCTAATCTGTTCTATTCAACAACAGATGTCAGCGGTCTAACCAGCAATGCTATCGTCGGTGAAGAAGACGGTACCCTGTTTGATAAAGATTCCTCTGCTGCGGATGCCAATTTGAATCTTGCCGTCAGCGCGGATCTGCTGAAACACGATCTTGTTTCTGTAAGTGCAGGCGCTGGGTATACAGCGGTTTCGACACTTGGTCTGGAAAACAACTTCGTAAGTAACGTATGGGCCGGTTCACACAAGGCGGTCGCAACTACTGGTGCAACTTATGGCGAAGCACTCGGCGGCGCAAAAGTAGAAAACGCAAGCTGGTTTACTGAAGCGTGGGTTGCAGCAACATCTGGCAAGTCAACATTGAAGCTTGGTCGTATGGAACTTGATACGCCCCTCGCATTTAGCGAAACGTGGACTGCAGAAAAGAATACTTTTGAAGGTGCGGTGGTACTTAACCAAGATATCCCTGCTACAACCATCGTTCTTGCATTCATCGGTAATGGTAACGGTACGGAGGCTTTTGGACAAGGACTTCACAGCAATGTTCAAGAGTTGGGCCTTGCAGTAGGACCTGTGGTTAATGCAGAAGGCAAATTCGCAACTTACGGCACGGATGGTGCTTATGCCGCTGCGGTTGTTAATAACTCGTTTGAGCCACTTACAGTTCAAACATGGTACTACGATGTCTCACGCCTTGCTCAAGCGTTTTGGGTCCAAGCTGATCTCTCCATGGAAGGGATTATGGCA
Source organism: Sulfuricurvum sp. (assembly GCA_022729835.1). Classification (GTDB taxonomy): domain Bacteria; phylum Campylobacterota; class Campylobacteria; order Campylobacterales; family Sulfurimonadaceae; genus JAFGUB01. The sequence goes on from DZBC01000001.1 coordinate 20,978, forward strand.
GGCGCTCAATTCACTTCTGTGACTCTGGACGCTGATGATGCTGATTCAGACACTGCGTTTGCAGTCATGGCAGGTTATGAGATGAAAGATCTGCTTAAAGCAAAAGTAGCCTACTCTTCCACAAACGAAGATGGTTCTTTGGGGGCTGCTGGCTTCAATACGGCAACTGCTTCTGGTGCTAGCAAACTTTACACTGAAGCATGGTGGAACTACGGTTACGTCATTCGCACAGAAACTTCAGCAATCAACGTAACTGTTGAAGGTTCTGTAGCTGATGTTGTAGATTTGGCAGCGTACTACACAGCTACTATGTCTGACATCGATGCCAACGAAATGAACGAAATCACTGTAGTGGCTAGTAAGACTTTTGGACCTTTGGATGCATCACTCGCTTATATCATGATTGATGCTGAAGATCAGAATGACGCCGATGCTTACAGCATTGTTCAAGCATACCTGACTTACAACTTCTAAAGCTTTTCATTGCGCATTTTTGCGCAATGAATTTTCTGCTCTCTCCTTCTTCACCTTTGTATCAATTGCCAAATAACACTGCTTCTCGGTAAATCGCCACGACAGCTTCTAGTGCCTTACATGTAAGCACCTATTTGGTTCCCGATTTTGTAGCCCTTGCGCTATAATCTCCCTAAAAAAGGGAGTTTATGTCTTCACTCCTCCTTCGTAAAATGCTCTACCTTTTGGGTATGACGTTGCTCATCTCTTTTATCTCCTTTATAGCGATCAACGCGGCGCCCAACTCTTTTTTATCCGCCGGCGAACTCAATCCGAACATGACACCCGAATCAATTGAACGGCTGAGGCACGTTTATGGATTGGACAAACCGATGCTGGAGCAGTATCTAGGATGGCTTTGGAGCCTGTTGCAGCTTGATTTTGGGGTCTCTTTTGTGAGTGGGCAGAGCGTTATTGATGAGATCAGTAAGCGTCTGCCGGTCACCTTGAGTATGAACTTTGTTGCGCTGATGGCGGTTTTTGTACTTTCGATCTGGATGGGGATCAAAGCGGCACTCGCGTTTGAGCGGCGCAGCGATTATATCATTCGCCACCTATCGCTGGTGTCGTTTGCGATGCCCTCATTTTATCTTGCGCTACTGGCGGTTATGCTTTTTAGCGTATGGTTGGGTTGGTTGCCGATTGCCGGATTACACTCGGTTGAAGCTAAAAGTGGTGTGGCGTATTATCTTGATATGGCACACCATCTCATTTTGCCCGTTGGCGTGATGATTTTTGTGTCGATTGGCAGTATGACGCTTTATATCCGCTCGTTGACGCTTGAGATCCTCAAGAGCGACTATCTCTTTTTTGCCCGGGCGCGTGGCTTGTCTGAGCGGGTGATTTTACGCCGCTATATTTTGCCCAATCTGTTACCGCCGGTGATTACGCTGTTGGGGCTTTCTTTGCCTGGGCTTATCGGCGGAAGTGTTATTTTGGAAGCAATTTTCGGTATCGAAGGGATGGGGCAGCTCTTTTATTTGAGTGCCCTTAGCCGCGATTATCCGGTGATTATGGGGATTTTGACGGTTGGGGCGTTGTTGACGCTACTTGGCAACATGAGTGCAGACCTGTTGCTGTTGCGCCTCAACCCTTTTATGAAGAGGAGTGTTAGTTAAAGAGCGCTTGGAGTGAAGAGATATCCTCTTTCTTCTCCTCTTTGGCGCTGGATCCATCTTGCTCGATCAGCTCGATGTCGAATCCAGTGATCATAGAGGCGAGACGAATATTGATACCACTTTTGCCAATGGCTTTGGATTTTTGATCGCTAGGCAGGGTGACGATTGCTTTGCGTGTCGCTTCGTTTTCGCCGTTTTCGATACGTACGGTTGAAATGATGGCCGGTGACATCGCGCGGGCGATGAAGAGCTCAGGGACGGTGGTGTATTCGATACAGTCGATGCTTTCGCCGCAGAGTTCTTCGCTCACCGCGTTAATACGCACGCCTTTGACCCCCACTGTCGCACCGATGGGGTCGATTTTGGGATGGGTGGTGTAGAGGGCGATTTTGGCGCGCTCTCCTGGAATGCGTGCGGAGCGTTCGATGATGACCGCACCGTCTTTAATTTCGGGAACCTCTAAGGCGAGTAGCTCATCGAGAAATTTTGGTGAGGTACGTGAAAGCTCAATTTGTATGCCGGTTTGCTTGTCGATATGAACGCGGCGTACTACAGCCTGAACGATCTCACCGACTTTGAATTTTTCCCCTTTGATACGGCTTTTCATAGGCAATATGGCGCGCACTTCGTCTACTTCAATATAGGTGTTTTGCTCATGATCGACTCGGGTGACGCGGCCTGAGGCGATGGTGCCGATTTTGTTTTTGTACTTGCTATAGAGGTCATCTTCGACAAGGCGCTGGATGTGAAATTCGATCTCACGATGGAGTGTCATCGCAGCTGTGCGACCGTGGGTCTCTAGGTCGTGCTCAATCTGGAACTGATCGCCGATTTCGATCTCGTCATCGTTCTCTTGCGCTTCGCTCAGTGCCATGTAGGCTTCAGCGTGTTCGCTGTTGAGCTCAGGCGCGTCATCGGCGACTACTGTGATCATCTGATACAGTTTGACCGATTTTTTCTTCATGTCGATTTCGGCTTCGAAGTCGAAATGCTCATTGATAACACGCTTGGCGGTTTGAATAAAAGCCGTTTTGATGCCCCCTTGTACCTTTTCGGTTTCAAGGCCTTTTTCGTGGGCGATGGAGTCAATGATATCCAAAATATTTTCCATTATTATCCCTTCTGGTTAATGCGTCGTTTTCATAAAAAATGGCTGTAGTGGGGAGTCAATTTATGAAGGGGAATATTATAGCATACCAGATGCTACATGTAAACTTTTAGAGCGGATTAACGCGCCCTTGGCTATAATGCAACCCATTTTCAGACATTTCAGAGGAGCACATCATGGAGCTAAAACTCGCCCGAAGCGAGCCAAGCGGCAAGCCAAAAAAGACCGATATCGAAAAGATTGACGAGCAATTAAACAAGCACGATACCACCATCATCTATTTTGATCGGGAAAATTCGCATAAGGATCTGCTGGAGCTTCAAGACCATTATGAGTCCAAAGGCCGAAGTTTCTATATGCGTGAAGTGCGCTACGGATTGGCCGATACCGAGTACATGTATGAGGTTCATATCCTCTAATGTGCAAAAAGCTCTTTATCGAGACTTTGGGTTGTGCAATGAACGTGCGCGATTCTGAGCATATGATCGCCGAACTGGGTGAACGCGAAGATTATGAGCTCACACAAGACGCGGCTGAGGCCGATCTGATCATCATAAACACTTGCTCCGTGCGTGAAAAGCCTGTACACAAACTCTTTTCGGAGTTGGGTGCTTTCAACAAGGCCAAAAAGAGCGGTGCAAAAATCGGCGTAGCGGGTTGTAGCGCCTCGCATCTTGGCCGTGAGATTATCACCCGCGCCCCTTTTGTCAATTTTGTGCTGGGAGCGCGTAATGTTTCGAAGATCACCGAGGTGATCCACCGCGATAAGGCAGTGGAGACGCAGATCGACTATGACGAATCGCAATACGCCTTCAAAGATTTTCGCTCCAGCCCTTACAAATCTTTTATCAATATCTCAATAGGATGCGACAAGCAGTGTACCTTCTGCATTGTGCCACACACGCGGGGTGAAGAGGTCTCGATCCCTGCCGAACTGGTGGTCGCAGAGGCGCGCAAAAGTGTAGCGCGTGGAGCAAAAGAGGTTTTTTTGCTGGGGCAAAACGTCAACAATTACGGTCGCCGTTTCTCGGGGCTGCACGAGAAGATCAACTTCACGGGTCTGTTGCGCTTAGTCAGTGAGATTGAGGGGCTTGAGCGCATCCGCTTCACCTCCCCGCATCCTTTGCACATGGATGATGCCTTTTTGGAGGAGTTTGCACGCAACCCAAAAATTTGCAAGTCTATGCACATGCCCTTGCAGTCAGGCTCGACTGAGCTATTGCGGCGTATGAAGCGGGGATATTCCAAGGAGTGGTTTTTGGACCGCGCCAAAAAACTGCGGACTTTGATCCCTGATGTTTCTATTAGTACCGATATTATTGTTGGATTTCCCGGGGAGGGCGAGCGTGATTTTCTTGACACGCTCGAGGTGGTCAGCGCGGTGGAGTTTGATCAGCTCTTTAGCTTCAAATATTCGCCACGACCACATACGGAAGCAAGCCATTACACGGATATAGTAGATGAAGAGCTCGCCTCAAGACGCCTGTCGCATCTGCAAGATTTTCACAATGCGATTTTGGATCGACGCGCTGCGCGGATGTTGGGGAAAGAGGTGGTGGTCTATTTTGAAGAGGCCAAAGAGAACGGCTTCGTTTCGGGGCGCAGCGATAACAACTTACTGGTGCGTGTCAAAGGTGATGCGTCGCTGCTAGGTACGTTACGCCGCGCTGAAATCGTACACACGTCACGGCTCTCTTATGAAGGTAGGCTACTCGGATGAAAAAGCGCAAAAAGCGGCTAATCCGCTCTTTGGCGCTTTGGGCTTTGCCTCCCATCGGTGCTGTGTTGATTCGTATGATTTACCTTACATGTAAGAAAAAATTTCATGTCGAAGCGCCTATCGGTGAGCGGCCTGTGATCTTTGCCTTTTGGCATGGGGATTTGTTGATGCAGCCTTACATGTACGCCCATCTTCGCTCCTCTCCCAAAGCCAATGTCATTATCAGCGACCATTTCGACGGTATGATCATTGCCAAAATCATGCACTATTTTGCGCTCGGAACGATTCACGGCTCATCCAATCGAAGTGCCGCAAGGGTGCTCTTTCAGGCGATTCGTACGCTCAAAGAAGGGTATGACATCGGCATCACACCTGATGGTCCCAAAGGGCCAAGACACGAAGTGGCTGATGGTGTGGTCGTGATGGCACAAAAGGCGCAGGTGGGCGTGGTGATTTACAGTTGTGTTCCATCGCATTATTGGCAGCTCACCAGTTGGGATCGATTTACAATTCCCAAACCTTTTAGTCGGCTTGATTTTTATGCTTCGGCACCTCTGCGGCTTGAAGGTATGGCGCTGGATGCGGCAAAGGCACGGATCAAAGAGGAGCTGATGCGTCATGCGTTTTAACGGTTGGGTTTTGATTGCAGGGGTTGTGGCGCTTAGTCTGGGCTACTTTCTGTTTAACCCTTCTTATGAACGATCACTCGAAGCGAAGTTTTACTATACCATTGGTTCATACGCGGAGGCGGAGCGGCTTGCCAAAGAGGCGTTTGTGCTCAACTCCTACAACCGAATGGCTTCTACCGTGATGGTGCAGTCGCAGACGGCGTTGCGTTTTGTAGCCTACATTGAAGAGTCGAAGCATTACCTTGAAGAGATCTCCAAAATGGCCGCTTCGTCGCCAATCGGTGATGCACAACGTGCCAAAGTAAGAATGATCTGCGAGATTATGATGGCTCAATTTGAAAAGATTTCGGCAACCGTCGTGACAGATCGCTCTTTAGTGGAAGAGGCGTCGTCGTATCATGACAAATTTAGGGTCTTGTATGCCAAAGTCGCTCCAAAATCATAAACGCTCCTTTTTAGAATATTTAGGCGACCTGCGTGGCTACAGTGACGCGACGCTCAAAACCTATGATGAGGCCCTGACGCAGATGCTTATATACGCCGATATCGCGCAGGGTGATGGGGTTTATGAGATTAATCTTATGCGCTTGCGGCTACATATTGCCGCACTCAAGGCCAAAACCATTGCCAAAAAACTGAGCGCGATCCGTAGTTTTGTACGTTATCTTAGAGATCGGGGCTTGTCGGTGTTGCTGCGTGGTGATGAACGCATCAAAGTGCCCAAAACACTGCCCAAGCCCGTATCGCATGGGCACATCATGGAGGCGGTCAAACAGGCGCCTATTCAGCCTCGTCTGGCTGTTTTGATGCTGTACGCGCTTGGGTTGCGGATTAGCGAGCTGTCGTCGCTACGGCTGGAGAACCTCTCTGAATCATGGGTGCGCGTTTCGGGTAAGGGGAACAAAGAGCGTGAGGTGCCACTGCTTGCTTCTTTGCACGATTTGATTGTGCTCTATCGAGAGCAGTATGCCCCCAAACGGTTTCTGTTTGAAGCAAGCGGCAATAGATTAAGCGAAAATAGTTTAAGATATTTGGTTATGAAGCTTTTTAAAGACTCAGGGCTGAAGGTGACGCCGCACCAGTTGCGCCACGCCTTTGCGACAGAGTTGCTTGCGCACCATGCACGTATCGGGGATGTGAGCGCACTGCTTGGCCACGCTTCGATGGCAACGACGCAAATCTATACCAAGCTAGGTTCCGTACTCAAGATGGAAAATTATCTCAAAGCGCATCCGCTCTGCAAGGATAGTAGTGAAACTTCAGCGTCTCATTGACCACCTCTACGACACCATCTATATCGCGATTGTCGATCAGGGGCGCTACAAAGAGGTAGCGCTACAGATCGGGCGCAAGAGTGATCCTGCCCGTGTGGAAGTGCATCGCCTTCACACTCAAGGGGAGTTAGACGCTCTGATTGAAGAGGCGATTGGTGACTCTCCCTACTTTTATATTGCTCTACTAAATACTGTACCTGATCAAGGGGGATTGCCCGCGTGCGACAAGACGATGCGGAAGATGGCTGATCTGACACTCAGTGTGACGCTCTGCATGGAAGGGCGCTGGCTGCTACACTGTTCCAAAGGAGAGCTTGACCTTCTCCGTGAGCAACACCGTGTATACGGGCTTGATTTTGTGTTTTCTCCGTTTTCGGTACTGTCGCGTTTTTTTGCCGATAAGATCGGGAGTGTGTGGGCATTGTATGTGCTGGTGCAAGAGGGGAGTATCGCTCTGGCAGTCTTTTCGTCTGATCGGCTTGAGTATGCCCACTTTGCCACCACCGATGAAAGTGACATCGCCTTGATGGAGGCGAGTGCTTCGAGTCAGTTCGAATTCGATGCTCACGGCGGCGCACAAGAGAAGCATGCGGAGGTGGAAGAGGATGAGTTTGATCTGATTGAAGAGATTAACACCCTTGAAGGTTTTGATGGATTTGATGACATCGAAGAGCTCGATGATCTTGATAGTATCGAGAGTTTTGGTGATTTTGAGCAGCTGGAAGAGGCAAAGCCGACTATGCTAGCGCAAGATAGCAAAGAGCTACACCATCAAGAAGAGGGATTTAATCTCGATTATCATCGTTTTACTCTGGTGCAAAAAGCACTTTCGGAGTATTACCGCGATGCGCACTATCGGCAGGAGTTTGTCGAAGCGATCTTTGTTGCCGATGCGGTAGGGCTGAGCGGCGATTTTAAGCTTTATATCGAGGAAGAGCTCTTTATGACACCGATTATCCGGCGTATTGAGCTGGCCAAAGAGCTGTTGTCGCTGTGCAAAGAGGAAACGACCCATGCGGCATAGTTTCATTGCGCCAAGGCCTAAGCGTTTTTTGGCGCCGGAATTTCGGTTGGTTCTCTTCTTTTTTGCTACGACGCTGGTGATGTTGGGGGGGACTTACGCTTTTTTGGCGTATCAAAGCTGGAGCTACATGCAGCAGCGTCAAGCCAGTAGCGCACATATCGTGTCGATGCGTGCCGAGATTGTTGAGTTTGAGAAGGGCATCGCCTTTGTCGAGCGTGAGCGGCAGTTGGGCGAGGAGATATTCACCGCCAATACCGTCCTCAAGGAGAGCATTAAAAACCTATTCGATCTCGTCCCTGAACGCATTACGCTCACGAAGGCGGAATTGGACAAAAATGCGTTGATTCTTTATGGGGTCACACCCACGAAAGACATCTACGAATTCATGCTGCATGCGCCTTTGCGCTCCATCTTTCACCGCAGTTACAGCAGTTTTTATCCACTGGAAAATGGGTGGTTGCGTTTTGTTTCGACCAACTACCTTGACGAGGAGGAGCTGTGAAGCTCAATCTCGCACGTCAGACGCTCTACATGTTGATTGTGGCAATCGTGTTAATGGTGATCGTTTTTCTGTTTTCGCTCTTTTTTCTGATTCCTCAGGGCAAAACCTACCGTATGGAACGAATTTTGATGAAGAAAGAGGCGCTTCAAGAGCGTGAATATCAAGCGCTTTATGATGAAACGCACGCACATCTGCAGCAGCTTCGCAGCAATCACAAGCATGTGATCGGTGCTTTTGAAAACCGATTTGATCCAGCGCGTTTTGTTGATCTGTTCCGTGGCGCTTTTGATGCCCTTACCCTTTCACCGCTATTAACGGTGGAAAATAATGAGAGCGAATTTACGATCTATGAGGTAAACACCTCTTCGCGCATCGATTCACCACGTATTTTTTACGATTTTTTAGATCAGATCAACAAGAGTGAGTGGGTGATCAAGGTTAATTTCCCGATCCACTTTGAGCGTGAAGGAGCGCAGATTCGCTCCAGTTTTAGCATGCGTGTCTACGCTTTTGACAAAAGTGAAACGACCCAAGAGAATGCTTCGGGCTCTTCAAATAGATAGCCGCGCAGCAGTGCGGGGATACCCAGAGTGCGGCAGTGCTCTTTAAAAGTTGCCTCCATCACGCATCGGCGATAGGGGGCGATATAGGTGTAGTGCGCTGTGATGGAGACAGCAAAGCGTCTGCCGACAACCCAATTGCAGCGCCCTTTGAGGGCTTGGCGATCTCCTTTGCGCATCAGATGTCCACGTGATTTAAGTATGCGGTCGATGACGATTTTGTTGTGCCGCGCGTCGCTTAAGGTGGTAAAAAGGGTCAACTCTTTGGTATGGTAGAGGTGCGGGGCCTCAAAAGCGGTGTCCTCTTCGAGATACTCAAAGCTACGCTTGATCCCCTGTGCATACTCAGCCAGCAGGGGGGTGGCGAAGCGGTGGCGGAAGCGGTTACGCGCTAGGGCTTCGTCGGTATTGCTTGCGTCTTCTAGCCATTGGATCTCTTGGTGGCGGAGATACTCCAGCAACTCCGCTTTGCTTACATGTAAGAGGGGCCGGATCAGCGTGTAGCCTTCACGCTCTTCGATTGTTTGCATCCCCAAAAGTTCATACACACCTGATCCTTTGCAAAGCTGCATCAAAAACCACTCCAAACGATCACCCAGATGGTGGGCCGTTAGCAAGACATCATAACCGTGTTCACGTATAAGACGCTCGAAAAATTGGTAGCGCATGCGCCGTGCTTCTGACTCAAAATTGCGTTCGATAGGCGGCGCAATCATTTGATGGCAGGTTTTGTGGTGGATGCGGGCGAGTTCCATAGCCCCCTGCGCTTCGGTGTCACTTTGGGCTCGTGTGCGGTAATTGACATGGGCGATATCAAAAGGGCAACCTTGTTCTAGCAACAGGTGAAACAGTGCGGTAGAGTCAGAACCGCCGGAAAAGGCGAGGAGGGCTTTAGCGCCCTGAAGTGCCGCTAGTGTGTGCTGCTCAAGCAATCACGCACCCAAGCAGCTTGTCGCCTGCACGCTCTGTGATGCGCACGGTGTAGATCTGTCCGAAGCCCAGCGCTTCGTCGATCTCACGGTCGTTGATGTAGATCTCTCCGTCCACATCCGGCGCCCAGATGAGTGCGCGAGCGCTGAGCAGAGATTCGTGTTCGTCGCTTTCGCCGTCAATGATCACCTGCAACTCTTGAGCAATAAGGGCATCGAGGCTTTTGTGGGTTACATGTAAGGCAATATTACCTAGATGTTGCGCCCGTTGCTCGATGGTTGCATCGTCTAAATGGCCGTCCATGCCAAAGGCGCTTGTCCCCTCTTCGTCGGAATAGGAAAAGACGTTGATGCGGTCAAACCCAAAGGTAGCGGCAAAATCGCAAAGCTCCTCAAGCATCACTTCGCTCTCTTGCGGATGACCGACGATGAAGCTTGTGCGCACGAAACTGTTCGGTAGCGCACGCATGGCGCGCAACAACTCAAGTGTTTTGTCGCGCCCGAATCCACGCTTCATCAGCCGCAGCATATCGTCATTGATGTGCTGGATCGGCATGTCGAAATAGTTGTGAAACACCTTTGATTCGCCTATACATGTAACGAGTTTGAGGCTGGTGGTGGAGGGGTAGAGGTAGAGAATGCGTGCGCTTTTGACCCCTTCGATCAGCTCGATGCGCTTGATGAGGTAGATCAGACCGTCTTGGATATTCTGGTCGCGCAGGTAAGAGCTGGAGTCTTGGGAGACAAAGCTAAAATCATAGTAGCCGCGCTTCACCAGCCCCTCTACTTCACGCGCCACCACATCCAGATCGCGCGAATGGAGCTTGCCTTTGAACGAGGGGATGGCGCAGAAGCTGCAATGCTGGTTGCACCCCTCGGAGAGTTTGATGTAGGCATGGTAGCTTGAGCCGCTCACCACGCGCTCTTCGGTGCCGATGAGGTAGACTTGCTCGCTAAAGCGACTCTGTTTTTGCGCGAGTAGCTCGTCGATGCGGTCGTAATCGCCCACTCCGGTAAAGATGTCCACCTCTTCAAGCTCTTTGGAAAGCTCCTCTTTGTAGCGCTCGGAGAGACAGCCCGTCATCACAAGCACCGACTCCTCTTTTCGCTGCTCATGCAGATTCATGATGGTGCCCAGCGATTCGGCTTTGGCGGCATCGATAAAGCCGCAGGTGTTGACGATGATGACATCCGCTTCGCTTGCTTCGTCGGTGAGGGCGTAGTTTTGGAGTCGTCCCATCATCACTTCGGTATCGACAAGATTTTTGGTACAGCCCAAAGAGACGACATGTAACTTTTTTTGCATTCTATCTGCCCTTGTTATAATGGCACCATTATAACAAAGAGGGCGTGTGAAGCAGTTTGACGTTTTGATTTTGGGTGCGGGCGCGAGCGGGCTGATGTGCGCGGCGCAGATTGTGGCGCAGAGCAGCTTACACGTAGGGCTGATCGACGGAAATACTCAAATTGGCATGAAGTTACGGATCTCAGGCGGGGGAAAGTGTAATATCACCAACACTGAGGTGGATGCATCGCACTATCTGGGAGATGAGGCCTTTGTACAGCGCGTGCTTGATGCTTTTTCGCGTGATGATCTTCTGCGCTTTCTGGCTATACACGATCTGCGTCCCATTATACGCAAGGAGCGCTACTACTTTTGTCCTGACTCTTCTGAGCAGATTATTCGGATTTTACGCACGCTTTGCGCTCCATGCACCATGTTGTTAGGCCGGAAGTGCTTACATGTAACCCGCGAAGAGGATCAATTTGTCGTCGTGACCGATCAAGGGGTGTATCGTGCCGGCAATCTGGTTGTCGCTACAGGTGCGGAGAGTTATAAAAGTATCGGAGCGAGTGCGGTGGGACTGGAAATTGCCAAAAGTTTTGGTCATGCAGTAAAACCGTTTTATCCGGCGCTTGTGGGCATGACTTTGCAAAGCGATCAGTTTTGGATGAAAGAGCTGAGCGGTATTTCGCTACCGGTGCGCATTAGGGTAGGACAGAAGGTGTTACAAGAAGATCTGCTTTTTGCGCATAAAGGAATTAGCGGACCGGCGGTGCTGAGCGCTTCGCTCTATTGGCATAAAGGGGAAATGTCGATCGATTTTTTGCCAACGGTTGAACTAAACCGCCTTTGTGGACGCGATCAAAAGCAGATCAGTACGGTGTTGCCGCTACCAAAACGCTTTGTGAAGGCTTTTCTCGAGACAATTGGCGTACCTGACAAACCCTGCGGCTCCCTTACGCTGCAGGAGCGATCAAGGCTTGAAGCGCTACAGGATTACAGGTTCTCTCCTGCAGGCAATTTTGGCTTCACAAAAGCTGAAGCGTGTCGTGGCGGTGTCGATACCAGCCAAATTGATCCCGCTTCTATGGAGAGTTTGCGGCAAAAGGGACTCTATTGGATTGGTGAAGTGCTCGATGTGACCGGGGAGTTGGGCGGATATAATTTTCAGTGGGCTTTCAGCAGTGCAGTGGTGTGTGCGAGGAATTTGCGGCAGAATCCTTAAATTTATTTGCGATAAATGCCGATTTTGTGCTACCATAAATCCCTATTAATGTTCTGGAAATATTGTGCTCATTTGACATGTTTTTTTGTGTTTATATTGAAACATATAGATCGTTTGACAGGTTCGGTATTTTGATTTGAAAAGGTTGTGTTATGAACATGAACGCTTTTGTGATGAAGTTGGCCTTTGTGCTTTTGTCGCTTTTTATCTTTGTGGGTTGCGGAACGAATAATTCGCAGACGGTTCCAGAAGCTCCCGTCGTTGACACAAATGTATCTACTGCTCCTGCAGTATTGGCGCTGTATGGTGGTGATCGTAAAACCGTCACAGAAGATGCTCAGACGTTGAATATTACGATCCAAGCATGGACCAAAAGCAATACTCCTGCAGAGGGAGCAATCATAGCGCAGGCGATGGAAAGTGACGGAAAAAATGGAAAGTTGACACCCGCAAACGTTTCACTAGTCAGCGGCCTTGCGACTTTTACTTATACTGCACCTGATAATCTGCAAGCTGAAATCGATGCTAATAATACAGAAACAAGTTTTCGTTTTTACAGTGACTCAAATGATGTCGATCCTGTAACCGTCACTATTCTTTTTAACACAAAAGTTACCGATCAAAATTTATCAGACGCTCCGGCGGTTTTGGCGATTTACGGAGGCGGTAGTAAAACGGTTGCAGAGAATGGACAGGTTATTAGCATTACAGTGCAAGCTTGGACTCAGGAAAACACTCCCGCAGAAGGAATTATTGCGGTACAAGTACTTGAAAATGACGGAAAAAACGGAATGCTGACACCCTCAACCGTTGAGCTTGAAAATGGACTTGCGACCTTTACCTACACGGCTCCACAAAATCTTCAAGCTGAAATCGATTCAAACAACACCGGAACAATTTTTAGTTTTTTCAGTAAAACCAACGAAATTGAACCTGTAACTGCGACGATTCGCTTTGATACGACCGCTACGGGAGAGACAACCGGTAACCCTATAGCAAAATTAGAAGTCATTAATGGCTCAACTACCCTTACCGGTGATGGGGAATCTATTAATGTTCAAGTATTAGCAAAAGACAAATTTGGTTATGCGGTCAAAGGGGGAACTGTACGCGTCAAATACCCTGCCAATGCTGTCAAAGTAGGAATATTTGGAATGGATGAAGTGCCTGTGGGTGCCAATGGCATTGCTGCATTTAGTTATACTGGGCCTGCTCCCATATACTATGGCTATGCGCAATTTACATTTGAATATAAGGAAGACCCAAACTACTCAACTACCTGGAGCGTTTCATTCGTGCCTCTTTCTGAGCCACAAGAGCCGCAAGATCCAGTGTATCCTATTGTTAGCATTGCAGCCACTGAAGATATCGTTGCCAATACTGACGCTTATACTAAAACCATAGAAGTGATTGCATTGATGTCTGGTAATCTTCCAGCACCTTCAGGTTTTGTTAGTGTTGTTTATCCAGCAGATGTAAAAACAAAAAACATTGGTTACTTTACGCCTGCAAAGGCGGAAATATTGAATGGAAAAGCGACGTTCACTTATACGGGTCCTACGCCGCTCGTAAGTGAAGTGGAGCAATATTTCACATTCAGGGCAACGAATTATCCATCTGCATCAGATACAGTTAAAGTTAGCTATGTGCCGACAATCGATCCTACCAGCCCCATAGCCCAAACGCTAATAGTGGTCAATGACGATGATAATAATGTAGCGAATGGGAAGTTGATTGAGATCACAAAAAACAGTGAAGTTGTTAAAGTAAAGGTACGTGTTTATGGTGCTGATAACAATCCGTTTACAGGGGGTAATGTCAGGATTACATATCCCAGCGTTGCCGTTGACGGTAAAGACGTAGGCTCATTTGCTTCGTTGAGCGTTCCATGTGTTAATGGAGAAGCGGAATTCACCTATACAGCTCCTGCGGATCTGAAAGGTAGGAGTGATTCATTCGCATTCACATTTTATCATGACAGTACGAATAGCCCTGCTTCTCAAAGTTTAACCATGAGGATGAATCCAAGCGGGAATCAACTGGTTTTGGCAAACTACGAGATCGTTTTGGCTGCTGCGAATGGAAATTTTGAGATGAATCTAGAATCAGGGAGATCGTTTACGGCCTCTGTGATAGACGATAAGGGCAATAATCTGACTCAGGATGCGAACTACATCATTACCAATGACTACACTACTTTTGCAGATATCAATGATACAATCGGCGTGGGTGCAACGCCAAATTTGACGATTGTGGGTTTCAGTGTCAATTTTAGTGTCACAACGAAGAGAAAATCGGGAACATTCCCGATTAAGGTCAGTGCGACCTTCACGGATATTAATGGTCAAGTGAAAACAATATCTGCGATCTTTAACATAACGATATTTTCAGGACCTCCGACGGCCATGAGTATTAGTTATGTTGAAACAGGGCAGGATAAAGAACATTCACAATTCATTGAAGTAATGAGCGTCAAGCTGACGGATAAATATAACAATCCTGTCAACACGCGTCCAATGATCCATTTTGGGGCGATTGCCGGATATGCCAAAGATCCATCTCAGTATCCGCAGATTAAGGCCGCAGTAGATGCTATGGTAGCGATACCAAGCAATGCCGATTATCCGACAAGCAAGCTTTACAATGGCAATATGATCGCCTTGCGGAATGATGCAAAAGTAGATAACTACTTAGTTGATCAGGCAATCATTAGCTTGAAGCAAAACACCCTAGGCGGAGTTTCCACCAGTTATAATTTGACTGGTCTCGATGTCTATAACAACACGATAGTCCTCTTTGGTGACGGATACGTATATCACAAATCCGGGAAATGGGATTTAGCCTCAGTGGACGGAGCAGACAAGCTGATCGTGAATGAGAAATTTGAAGGCACTTCCCCGAATTTTGATATGGGATTTGCAATCGGCAATAACTTCAGACAAGATACGTGCCAATTCGGTCAAGAGTGGGTTTTGACCACGGAGTCAAATGACTTCAACGACACGACGTCGGGCAATACAAACGCCACAGAGTTGGATAATGGTAACTATAGAGTGGATGAATCGGGATATGCTCGTGTCAAATTGTATTACGACTACTATTTGGCAGGTAAAGATGTGGTTGTCTATGCCAATCTCCTAGGAGATGTACTGGGTGCGCCTGATAATACTTTTCGCGTTGGTGAGGCCCAAAAAGTGACGCTTCGCGGTCATGGACTCTTTCCTGTTCCTGTAGCTTACACCATCCCTGCCAATTCACCTTTGAGTTCAGGTTATACGTTTGAATGGATGCTTAAGGACACGGTTGAGTGGTATCGCAATGCTAATTTCGGAGGATTTGAAATAAAAGTATCAGGGCAAGGTGCTTACTGCACCAATCCTGTTTTGAATGACTACCGTCATTGTGGCAATGAAGGTGTTGCCTATATCAGTTACTCCTGTGCAGGTGGCGCTCAAGATGGAACAGTGACTATGAGCGATGCTATCGTCTCGGCAGAACTTCAATATTAATAAAGGTGAAAAGTATGATAAAGAAAATAACAAGTTTGGCTCTTTTGTTGGCAAGCGTATCGACATTTGCATATGACGGCACCTCCAAGTCTCTAGTAGGTGTAGAATTTGGCTATTCACAACTGGAGTACAATGTAGATGATTCAGCGCTTGGTACGGGTAGTGATGATGAACGTTTTGGGGTGATCGGGCTTAAAATAGGTGCAGAGAATGAAGAGGCCCGTGTGTTTATCGATGGACACTACTACAATACCAGTGGCGATTTTGATT